>NZ_JBSVWF010000036.1:0-69380 GCF_054071635.1 Pseudomonas sp. SDO52101_S400
AGCATATCTGTCAACTGACACACTGCATTCGCGAGCAAGCCCGCTCCCACAGGTACTGTGGCAACTCAGGCAGCGCGCTCATCCCCGGGGCTGCGTTCGAAATAGCGCTTGTACTCGCGACTGAACTGCGACGTGCTCTGATACCCCACCCGGTGCGCAACCTGCGCGACACCCAGCCCCTCGGCGATCAATAACGTCTGCGCCTTCAACAAGCGCAAACGCTTCAGATACTGCACCGGCGACAGCAGCGTGCTGCGCTTGAAGTGTTCATGAAAGGTCGAAACGCTCATGTTCGCGCAACTGGCCAGCGTCTCGACGTTCAATGGCTCGGTGTAATGCGCATGCAGATGACTGATCGAAGCCGCCACCCGGGCAAATTGCCCCTGCTGTTCCACCAATGCCCGCAGCACGTCCGCCTGGGGCCCGCGTAATGCGGTGAACAACAATTCACGCACACGCGCCGCCCCGAGAATCTGGCACTCCAGCGGATCGTGCAGGCAGCGCAGCAAGCGTTCGACACAACCGCGCATGTCATCGTCGAGCACTACCGAGGTCATCGACTCCGGTGTCTGCGCCGGAATATGCCGCCCCGGTGCCAGCCCCATGGCCAGCACCAGTTCACCGAGCAACACCCGGTCGATCGCCACCGAAACGCCGAGCAACGGTGCGTCCGGCAAGGCATAGGTTTCGCACTCGAACGGCACCGGCAATGCCTGGATCAGGTAATGCCCCGCGCCGTATTCCATGGTGCGCGGCCCCAGATACGCCAGTTTGCTGCCCTGGGCGATGATCATCAGGCTCGGCTCATAAATGTGCGGCCCACGGGCGACGTCGCAACTGGCGCGCAACACCTGCACGCCCGGCAGCCCGGTCTGGCTGTAACCATCGCGCAGTGCCAGCGGTTCGATCAGCGAAACCAGAGTGGCATTGGCATCAAGGTGACGGGTCAATTGCATCGGGTGGCTCTTCAGAAAAAATCACGGAAAAAGGGACAAAAGCATCATCGCAGATCCTTTTGCCAATGCGACCGATCAACCCCGCATGCCGGAGGATTAGGCATGACACCCGGAGGAATCGCCATGGCCGGACAGCCAGACGGCGCCCAGAATGCGCCGCCTCACTTGTCACTGCTCTTGCGAGGTTTCACATGTACACCGCCATCGGCTATGCCGCTCAAACGGCCACCACGCCCCTCGCCCCGATGAAATTCGAACGCCGCAGCCCTCGTGCCGACGACGTTGCCATCGAGATCCTGTACTGCGGCGTCTGCCACTCCGACATCCACCAGGCGCGCAACGAATGGGGCATCGCCGTTTACCCGCTGATGCCCGGTCATGAGATCGTCGGAAAAGTAACCGCTGTCGGTGCGAACGTCACCAAGCACAAGGTAGGCGATCTGGTCGGTGTCGGCTGTATGGTCGACTCCTGCCGCACCTGCGAAGCCTGCCAGTCGAACCTCGAGCAATACTGCTTCGAAGGCCCGACCATGACCTATGCCACACCCGACCGGGTCGACGGCAGCAACACCATGGGCGGCTACTCGGACAGCATCGTGGTCAGCGAGCACTTCGTGGTGCGCATCCCCGAGAAACTGGATCTGGCAGCCGCTGCGCCGATTCTCTGCGCCGGCATCACCACTTACTCGCCGCTCAAGCACTACGGCGTGAAGGCTGGCGACAAGGTCGGAATTCTCGGCATGGGCGGCCTCGGCCACATGGGCATCAAGTTCGCCAAGGCCATGGGCGCGGAAGTCACGCTGTTCACCCGCTCGGCGAGCAAGGCTGAAGAAGGTCGTCGTCAGGGCGCCGATCATGTGATCGTGTCCACCGACGAAGAGCAGATGAAAGCCGCGGCCGGTCGCTTCGATTTCCTGCTCGACACCATTCCGGTGCAGCACGACCTCAACCCGTACCTGGATACCCTGCGCTTCGACGGCGTGCACATTCTGGTGGGCCTGATCGAACCGATCGATCCGCCGGTGCATGCCGCCAAACTGGTATTGGGCCGTCGGGTACTGGCCGGCTCGTTGATCGGTGGCGTCGCCGAAACCCAGGAAGTGCTGGATTTCTGCGCCGAGCACAACATCAGCTGCGACATCGAAATGCTCGACATCCGCCAGATCAATGAGGCCTACGCCCGCATGATCGCCGGTGATGTGAAGTACCGTTTCGTGATCGATATGGCGACCCTGAAGCTTTAAACCTTCAAACCTGCACTTTTAAACCAAGTTCTGCCGAGAGCCGGGCCGTGACCCCTTTGATCAGGGGAATCAGCTCGGCCATTTTCTCCAGCGGCATATACGGCACGGTGCTGGCGATGCTGATCGCCGCGACGATGCGCTTGCTCGCGTCGCGGATCGGCGCCGCCACGCAGCGGATCGACGGTTCGTTGTCTTCCAGATCGAACGCGTAGCCGCCGGCCACGTACTCGGTCATCCGTTGCTCCAACTGCTCCCACGACTGCTGGGGATGCTGCGGCCAGAACTGACTTTTCCCACCCGCCGGCAGGCTGATGTCGTACAGACGCTGCCAGTCCTGCGGCGCATCGTCCAGCATCAGCGCCTTGCCGATCCCGGTCCGCGCCAGCGGCATGCGATGGCCAACCCGCGAGCGCATTTCCGGGCCATTGCGCCCCGGATTCTTCAACAGGTACAGCACTTCATCGCCTTCGCGAATCCCCAGGTGAACGGTGTCGCCGGTCAGCGCCGACAACTCGTCCAGATAAGGCCCGGCCAGGGTCACCAGCGGCAATTCCTCGCGTGCCTGGAAACCCAATTCGATCAGCTTCGGCCCCAGCAGATAACCCACCTGAGGCACAACGCGCAGGTAACGCTCGTCCACCAGGCAACTGGCCAGACGATGGGTGGTGCTGCGCGTGGTACCGATCAGTCGGGCAATCTCTTTGAGATCGCGGGCGCCACTGGCGACGGCCTGCACCACACCCAACCCGCGAAGCAGGGTCTGGGTGCCGGTCGGCGCGGCGTCCTTGGCGGTTTTCTGGGCGTCTTCCTGCATATCCAGCCTTTAGCGTTGAGCGAGGGAACGGGCGGCATTATGGTCGCCCGACAGGGACGACTACAACTCGATGCGCTCGACCTTGCCCACCAACAGCACGTAGGACAAAGCACCGATCAATGCCAGAACCGCGATGTAGGTAATCGCCGGCGCGAACGAATCACCGCTGGCCAGAAAGCCAATGACAATCGGCGTGGCAATCGCCGACAGGTTGCCGATGAAATTGAACACCCCACCGGTCAAGCCAAGCAGCCGCGCCGGCGCCAGTGTCGACACCAGCGACCAGGTGATCGACGCCAGCCCATTGCCGAAAAACGCCAGGGCCAGGAAAGCAATCACAAGCGGCGTCGATTCGACGAAGTTGGCGCCGATGATCGAGGTGGAAATCAGCAGCCCGCCAATGATCGGCAACTTGCGCGCGAAGCCCACGGTGCAACCACGGCGAATCAGGAAATCGGAAAAGAACCCCGAGCACAGCACGCCGATGAACGCGGCGAGAAACGGCAGCGATGCCAGCAGGCCGGACTTGATGAAGTCCATGCCGCGATATTTCACCAGGTAGGTCGGGAACCACGTCAGGAAAAACCACAGCGTCGAGTTGAGGCAGAACTGGCCGAGATAGATCCCCCACAACTTGCGTTTACTGAGGACGATGCCGAGATCGGTCCAGCTGAATTTCGCCTTCACTTTGGCGGTTTCGGCGGCGATGTCCACCAGCCCGCCACCCTCGCGGATCAGGTCGATTTCGCCTTCGTTGGCACTTTTGAAATCCCGTGGCTCGCGATACACGGCGTACCAGATCGCCGCCCAGACAATGCCCACCGCGCCGGTCACGACAAACACCATGTGCCAGCCAAACTCATGTTGCAGCCAGGCCAGTACCGGAGTCAGGAACGCCAGCCCGACAAACTGCCCGGAGGTGTAGAAACCAATGGCTGTGGCGCGTTCACACTCGGGAAACCAGGTCGTCACCACGCGGCTGTTGATCGGATATGCCGGTGCTTCCAGCGCACCGACCGCCATGCGCAGCACGAACAGCGCGATGAAACTGGCAGCGAAGCCGAGCATCACCGTGGCCAGCGACCACAACAGCAAAGCGGCGCTGTACAGGATGCGCGGCGGCACCCGGTCCACCAGCCAGCCGCCGGGAATCTGCATGGCCGCGTAGGTCCAGCCGAACGCGGAAAAGATCAGCCCGACATGCACCGGGTCGATGCCCAGTTCAGTGGTGAGCGCCGGGGCGGCAATCGACAGATTGCTGCGATCGAGATAGTTGATGACCACGGTGATGAACAGCAACACCATGATGAAAAACCGCTTGCGGCTGGGCGTGACTAACGTCGCTTGCCCGGTGAGGGTTTGCGGTTGCATGGGGAGAACCTCTTGTTATGGTTATTGAGGTCGGTCGTGAAACTTGTACTGCCCACCCTGTGGGAGCTGGCTTGCCAGCGATGACGGCGGCACATCCAACATTGATGTGTCAGATATACCGATATCGCTGGCAAGCCAGCTCCCACAGTGTTTGGTGTCGGGTCAGAAAAGACTCACCACTCGGCAAAACTGCCATCGGCATGACGCCAGATCGGATTGCGCCAGCGGTGGCCGACTGCCGCGCGTTCGATCACGTATTCCTCATTGATCTCGATCCCCAGGCCCGGGCCGTTGGGGATTTTCACGAAGCCCTTGTCGTAGTCGAAAACCCGCGGATCCTTCACATAATCGAGCAGGTCGTTGCTCTCGTTGTAATGGATGCCCAGGCTCTGTTCCTGAATGAAAGCGTTGTAGCAAGCGGCGTCCAGTTGCAGACACGCCGCCAGCGCGATCGGCCCCAGCGGGCAGTGCAGTGCCAGTGCCACGTCGTAGGCTTCGGCCATGTTGGCGATTTTGCGGGTCTCGGTGATGCCGCCCGCGTGGGATGCATCCGGCTGGATAATGTCGACGTAACCTTCGCTCAACACCCGTTTAAAGTCCCAGCGCGAAAACAGCCGCTCGCCGAGGGCAATCGGGGTGCTGGTCAGCGGCGCCAGCTCTTTCAGCGCTTCGTAGTTTTCGCTGAGCACCGGCTCTTCAATGAACATCAGTTTGTACGGGTCGAGTTCCTTCATTAGCACCTTGGCCATGGGCTTGTGCACCCGGCCATGGAAGTCGACGCCGATGCCGACGTTCGGCCCTACCGCATCGCGTACGGCTGCGACGTTGGCCAGCGCCAGATCGACTTTTTCGAAGGTATCGAGGAATTGCAGCTCTTCGGTGCCGTTCATTTTCACGGCGGTAAAACCACGGCCCACCGCTTCTTTCGCGGCCCGCGCGGTGTCCGCCGGACGGTCGCCGCCGATCCACGAATACACACGGATCTTGTCGCGCACCTGCCCACCAAGCAGATCACTGACCGACACGCCCAGCGCCTTGCCCTTGATGTCCCACAACGCCTGATCGATACCGGCCAGTGCGCTCATGTGGATCGCGCCGCCCCGGTAGAAGCCGCCGCGATAGAGCACGGTCCAGATGTCTTCGATATTGCGTGGGTCTTTGCCGATCAGGTAGTCGGACAATTCCTCGACCGCAGCAGCGACGGTGTGGGCGCGGCCCTCGACCACGGGCTCGCCCCAACCGGTCACGCCCTCATCGGTTTCGACCTTGAGGAAGCACCAGCGCGGCGGGACGATGAAGGTGGTGAGTTTGGTGATTTTCATCTGCTTGTCTCTCTTGTTAGATGCAGCGCACGCAGCGCCAAAAAATCTCAGTGAAGGGCTTTCCAGGCCGCCACGTAGGCCCTGGCATTGGCCGCCACTTGCTCAGTCGTCATGCCCGGTTTGAACAACCCGGAACCAAGGCCGAAGCCTTTGACGCCAGCGTCGATGAACGCCTGCATGTTGTCCGGGGTAATGCCGCCGACCGGCGCCAGAATGGTTCCGACGGGCAGCACCGCCAGCCAGGCTTTCACCACCGCCGGGCCCATCTGCTCGGCCGGGAACAGCTTGAGAATGTCCGCGCCCTCCTCCAATGCCGCGAAGGCTTCGGTCGGCGTGGCAACGCCCGGCGACAGATACAGCCCCGCCGCTTTCGCCGCCCGCAACACCTTGGCATCGCTGTGGGGCATGACGATCACCTGGCCGCCGGCCTCCTTCACCAAGTCGACCTGTTCCGGGGTCAGCACCGTGCCGGCACCGATCAGGCAATCGGCGGGCAAGGTCTTACGCAGGATGCGAATGCTTTCGTACGGTGCAGGGGAATTGAGCGGTACTTCGATGACGCGAAATCCGGCCGCATACAGGACTTCTCCGACAGCGGCGGCTTCCTGCGGATGCAGGCCCCGCAGGATCGCGATCAGACCGTTTTGCGCCAGTGCTTGCTTGAGCATGTCAGGCCTCCAGTCAGGGTTAACGGGATGAGGAATCGATCAGTCCGGCGGCGAACGCCAGTTGCCACAGACCACGCTCGGTGGCCTGTTCGGCCAAAGTCACCCGGGCGAAACCGCAGGCATCCAGGGCACGGCTGTAGCGGGCGCACAGCTGCGCGTTGCCGATGAGGATGATCGAAGGAAGAAGTGCGCTATTGCGTCGGCGTCGTTGCACAGCGGCCAGCGCCGTCAGTTCATGGCCGATCAGCAGGCCGGACAGATAGTCCGGTTGCGCGGTGGCGCTGAGTTCACCGGTCAGGCCCAGACTGCGGGCGCTGAACAGGGTCGACAACACGCCGATTTCGCCTTCTGCCGACAACGCCACCTGCACGCCGCGATCGAATGCCTCGGCGTCAAACATCGCGCTGTGCTGTTGGGTACGGCCGAGGATGCTGTGTTCGCTGAGCACGGCGAACACTTCGCCGGTCATGAAGGTGTCGAAACGGGTGATGCAGCCGTCGGCCACTTCCACCCATTTCGAATGACTGCCCGGCAGGCCGATCAGCAGATCGCCGCCCGCCTCGACCGGCAGATTTTGCAGAACACCGAGGACTTGGGTTTCTTCGCCGCGCATGACGTTCGGCAACGCTGAGCGCTGAATCACACCCGGCACGATGTGCACATCGACACCGCGAATGCTGCGAACGGTTTGCAAGGATTTTCCGAGATCGGCGACGTTGGCCGGCGTATCGCGGTAGGACGCTTCGCGCCAGCCCTGAGCGCTGCCGACCATACCGCAGGCAATCACCGGCAAGCCGGGTTGCGCGTCGAGCCAGTCGCCGCAGGCCTCGTCGAACGCCAGTTCAAAACCCTCGGCGCATTCACGACCGTTGATGACCCGCGGCGTCTTCGGCAACTGCATGATCCCGAACGACAGCGACCGCTGCGCCAGCACCTGCCCGCCCGCCGCGAGTTTATAAGCACGTAGGGAGGTCGTCCCCCAATCGAGCGCGATCAATTGCGCCAGCATCGCTTCACCTGTTTTGTTATTGGCAGTGAGTGAGCTGGACTATAGACCTCTCAAGCGTGAAATCTCAATATGTAATTTTACATCCCATATTTTGGGATTCGCATTCCTAGAAAATCGGACAGCGAGCTGAGCAGCAATCGCAGCTCGTTTAAAACTTATCGATCTCTCTTAATAGATCTGCCGTTGGAACTTTCATGTCCTCCGACAAATATATTTTATAGGAGTAGGAATTAATTCTGACCTTACAGACAATAGACTCTCGGCCCACTAATAAAGACCTCAATGCCTCACCTTCAATGATTTTTTCACTGGTATCGTTTTTTCTTTCGAAAAATAAAACATCCGCCCTGAAAACCGGCCCGGCACTTGAAATTTCAGGCTCGATAAAACCCTCTCCATATCTACCCGCAGAGTGAGGTGCGGGAAAATCAAAATCGCCCTCAAAAGAACACAGCAGCGTCTGGCTTATTTTTGATTTGAAAAGATTGACAACATCAACATCAGACGAAAAACGCACCTGATAAATGCCCCTATCCAAATAACGTTCAACACCTACGTATTGTAAATGAGCAATGGGCTTACCATGATTCATCGCACAGGAAGTGCAAAGCAAGAAAGCCATGCATAGAATTATATTACGCACATTTCCGTCCTTTAAAATGAGTAACAACAACCTGCATCAAAGCGTCTCTGGCCGAGATCCCACTTTGCAGGACTGATGTGTAGATAACCCAGGCGTCAGCGTGATTCACATTCACTCGTCCGTTCATATTCGGCCCGCTTTTCATATCCCATTGTTCTCCGAAATCGGCTACGAGATCGGAAAAATTCCAGTCTTTGGCATCGGCTCTGACGTTAACCCAATATTCCGCCTTCGGTTTCGGCTCCTGACGGTAGATGTTAGAAACCCCCCACACGATTTTTCCTTCGCCAACGGGATCGAGTGTAACCAGACACGGAATTCGATACCCCTTATCAGTCAATACAGCTGACAGGTGCGCACCATTCCATCCGCCCAGGCTATGCCCAATGATATATACAGGCGTGGTCAGATCAGTAATTTTTTCCAGCACATTCTTTTTCAGATCATCATCACTAATAAAATAGTTATAACCAATATGGTGGGCGTCATAATTATCAGAACAAATACCCTCAGCCTCCATATCCCTAACGAACACCTTCATGACGTCAGCAACGTTATTATTGGGGCCTGTGCCGTAATAACTTTCTTTATCACCCGCACCACCCACAAAAAACAGAACAATCTTTTTGGGAGTGATCGTGGCCTGCTTGACTGTTCCGTCCGTTTTGCAGGTCAGGTCGTGGGTCACAACCAGCCTTTTACACCCTTTCAGAGCAGGATTTTCAGCGGTCATATCTTCCTACTCCACGAACAGCTTGATCGACTCAGGCAAATGCGAACTCACCGTATGGGTAAAGCCCGCGTCATTGGTTACGCCGTGCTCAACGCTCCCATCAGCGCGTTGAATCGCGTAAGGGTGATTTGGCATGGGCTCACCAGTAATTTCGTTAATCACCTGCATACGATCATTGAAATGCACCGGCATCGGCAACAACCCGCTAAACGCCGCCCCTCCCCCGCTCTGTCCAATAATCACCGTCCCGGACCCACCGACCACGACATTGCCGTGCCCGCCGGTGCTGTCGAGCATCGCGGCGTTCAGGCCGTTGATGAAGACCGTGGCGGAAACACCGCCGGTAATCGGGCTGCCACACGCCGATTTATCGGTCATGCGCGCAGCGGGGAGTCCGTCGAAGAACACGTCCGGCGAACCGGAGACGATCGGGTTGTTGCCGTGGCCTGGCAGTGGGCAGGCGGTCGGGTCGGTGACGCGTGCAGCGGGTTTACCACTCAATTCAAAGCTCCTTGCTTCAGAGGTTCCGGGTGAGGCTGATAGAGGTCGACATCGGTCGCGGCGAAACGCCAGCGGTTGTCGACGGAATCAAACAGCGCGTGACGATGCTCGCGACTGTTCGGGGGTGTGAGGGTTTGCAGTTGTTGCCAGGCTTCGTCGGCATGCCACTTCAACTCGGCAGTTGTGGCATCGTCGAGTTGGTTGAGCCAGGCGTTGTAACCGATCAGTCGATGTTGGTCGTAGGTGGTTTGCAGCAACTCGGCCATTTGCGGGCCGAGGTCCAGATAGCGCTCGGCCGTCCAGCGGCCAGTTTCCGAGTAGACGTACCAGCCCATCGGCGACAGCACGCCTTGGTGGAAAATCGATTGCCCGGCCGGCGCGACAAATCCGCAGCACACGTGCAGGGTCAGCCAGCCTTGATGGGCATCGATGAATCCGTTCGGATCAAACGTTCGCAGCGGTATCACCCGGTAGTCATCGTAGCCCGCGCTACGCGCCATCAACTCGGCATCGAGCCGCGAGACAAACGCACGGATGGCTTTGCCGCCCATGCGGTTGACGGCGCAGAGGATGTCTACCGGTTGGTGGTTCGGGTTGTCGCTGGAGCCGAGGTTTTTGACCAGACCGTACAGGCGGATCGACGCCCGAAGTCCGCTCATCGCCGGTCACTCGTTGACGCAGCGAAGGCTCCACGGGCGTGGAGACAGAGTGCCAGAGGCATTGCAGGTGTCGTCCGTGAGCGCGCAAAAATGGCGCACAGGATGCCGGACTAGAGCGGTTTGGACAATCGAATCAGCAATCAGATCGCCACTATTTACTCAGCCTTCGGCAAACTCGCGCAACACCTTGCCATCCATGCGATACCTCACCCACTCTTCCTGCGGCTGGGCGCCGAGGGATTTGTAGAATTCGATGGCGGGAGTGTTCCAGTCCAGTACGCTCCATTCGAAGCGGCCGCAGTCGTTGGCGCAGGCGATTTTCGCGAGGTGGCGCAGCAGGGTTTTGCCGGCGCCGCCGCCCCGTTGCTCGGGGGTGATGTAGAGGTCTTCGAGGTACAGGCAGTTGCTGCCCAGCCAGGTCGAATAGCTGAAGAAGAACACCGCGAAACCGATCGGCAAGCCGTCGCGCAGGCAGATCAGGCCGTGGGCGGTGGCGCCTTCGCTGAACAGGCTGCGCTCGATGTCAGCGACACTGGCGATGACTTCGTGGCGAGCCTTTTCGAAATCGGCAAGTTCAGTGATGAACGCGAGGATTTGCGGTGCATCGCTGGGGGTTGCCGGGCGGATTTCGATCGTCATGGACGGGCCTTGTCGGAAAAAGGAAAACGCCATACTAAGGCGGCGCGCGGCGCTCGTCACATGGCAATCCAAAGATTAGGCTAGCGCCGCCGAACACTCGAAAGGACGCCCATGAACAACTTCGCTTTCTCGCCCCTTGTGGAACTCGCCACAGAACTGCTGCCCCACGCCCTGCAACCGTCGGAGGACGGCGCTCATGACCTGTCGCACCTGCAACGGGTCTGGCACAACGCGCGCACCTTGCAGGCCGAGGAAGGCGGCGATCTTGAGGTCCTGCTCGCGGCAGTGTTGCTGCACGATTGCGTGGCGGTGGAAAAGAACTCGCCACTGCGTTCGCAGGCTTCGCGTATGGCGGCGGAAAAAGCATCAACGGTGCTGGCAAACCTGAGCTGGCCCGAAGAAAAAACCAGTGCAGTGGTCCACGCCATCGAAGCCCACAGCTTTTCCGCCAACATCACTCCGACCACGCTCGAAGCCCGCCTGATGCAGGACGCCGACCGTCTCGACTCCCTGGGCATGCTCGGTGTCGCCCGCACCTTCTACATCGCCGGGCGCATGGGCAGCGCGCTGTACGACCCGCAGGACCCAGAGGCCCGGGAAAGGGACTACGACGACAAGCGATTCTGCCTCGATCATTTCCAGACCAAACTGCTGCACCTGGCCGACGGTTTCCAGACCGCTGCCGGCCAGCGTCTGGCACAGCTCCGTCATCAACGCCTGAAGGGCTTCATGGAGCAATTCAAGGAAGAAATCGGCATTGCCTGAGGGCATTACTCCGGTCAATGGCGATCCTGAGATCACCACGCTCAGACCTGAGCCCCGAGCCTGTCGTGTTAGATAGATGACGCTCAATGCTTCCGGTCAAGGAACCGCGTCATGCCTCAAGCAACACCGAAAGCGCAATGGCGAACTGAACCGTTCGTCGTTCATCCGGCACCTATGCCACCCGAGGGCAGACCAAGATCAGGTAAGGATTCCAATCACTGGAGACACACCATGATCTCGTCAAGGTTGACTGCTCTCGTTTTTGCCGCCCTGCTCTCTCCCGTGGCGTTCGCCGCGACTGCCACGGGCACCGGCCCCACCGATCCGGTCACGCCACCGCGCGCCCCTGCGATCAACAGCGCGCCGGGCATGAATACCGATGGCTCCGGCGTTCCGCTGATCAATCAGCCGCCGGCCACCGGAACCGATCCGCGCACCCAGGGCAATGACCCTGGTCGTCAGGGCGGAATGAACACGCCGGATTCCCCCACTACCCCCGACAACTCGGGCTCCGGCATCGGTTCGAAAACCACCACCGGAGGCTCGGGTTCTGAAGGCACCGGTCAGTAGGCGGAAGATTCGCGGATCAGCGCATCGACTTCGGCTGTGCCCGGTGCGGTCGCCGGGCCCCAGCGGGTGACGGCCAACGCAGCCGCGGCGTTGGCGCGTCTCGCGGCCTCATCAGCCGCCAGCCCTGACGCGAGGCCGGCAACGAACACCCCGGCATGGGCATCGCCCGCGCCGTTGCTGTCCACGGCCTGCACCTTGAAACCCGGCACATGCCGGCGTTCGCCGTGCTGATGAATCCAGCAGCCTTGCGGGCCGTCGCGCACCACCATCAGCACACCCGGCGGCAAGTGAATGGCCAAGCGGTCCAGCGCTGAATCGATGTCCGCCGCGCCAGTGAAACGCAAGGCTTCGACGCTGTTGCTGGTCCACACATCGATGCGCGGCAGCAACGCCTGCATCATCGGCGAGTCCGGCGATTCCACCAGCGGGCCCGGATCGAACACCACGTTGATCGTCTTCGGCAACGCCAGCGTCCAGTCCAGCAGCGCCTGGGCCTTACCGCTGTGCAGCAGACTGTAGCCGCTGACGTAGACATAGTCCCCCGCCTCAGCGGCGACGCTGTCCAGCTCTGCAGCCGTGACTTCACCTTCGGCGCCGATGTAGGAAATGAAACTGCGCTCGGCCGACGCATCGGTCAGCGCGACGCAGATGCCGGTGTCGCGCTCTGCGGGCTGGTCGATGCCGATGCGGATGCCTTCGGCGTGCATCGCCTGCCGCGCCAGATCGCCGAATCGGCCGTTGCCGTGGCGACCGAGATAGACCACCGACAATCCGTTGCGCACAGCGGCGGCCATCACATTGAAGCCGCCACCGGCTTCGAAACTGGCCGACTGCGCCAGCACGTCACCGCCAATTTGCGGCAACGCATCCACGGCCATGACCAGGTCGATGATGACCTGGCCGGTGTGCAACATCTTAGGCATGAGCATTCTCGGTTTGCGCAGCGCGGCGATCTTTCGCCCCGCCAAGTACGAAGTACAGGCCACCGGCGACCACAAACGTCACGATCCAGCCGAGGCCGTTGTGGCCCAGCCACGAATCGGACAGGAAGCCCTTGAACCAGACGTTCTCGGCGGTGGTGCCGATGGTGGTGAAGCTGAAGCCCAGCACGATGGCAATCGCCCACGCGCCGAATGCGCGCCACTCGATGCCGCCGCTGTACCAATAGGCGCTGCTCGGGCTGACGTCGAGCAGGTCTTTGGGGCTGTAGTAGTGACGGTGAATCAGGTCGACCACGAAGATCCCGACCCACGCCGTGATCGGCACCGCCAGCAGCGAAATGAAAGTAATGAACGGGCCATAGAAACTGTCGGCAATCAGCATGAAGTAAATCGAGCCGGCGAAGATCGCGACGATGTCGACCACCACCGCGTAAACGCGCTTGACCTTCAGGCCGAGAGTCAGCGTGGTCAAACCGGCGGAGTACACCGACAGGTTATTCGACAGCAGCAGGCCACCGAACGCGGTGATCAGGTACGGCACGGCCATCCAGGTCGGCAGCATGTCGCGGATCGCCACGATCGGGTCAGTCGCCGAGGCCAGATCGTTGTTGCCCACCGACAACAAGCCGCCGAGGGTGATCAGCAGCACCAGTGGAATCCCCGCGCCAAATGCTGCCGAAGCGACCAGGCGCACGGCCTTGACGCTGCGATGTTGATAGCGCGACATGTCGGCGCCGGCGTTGGCCCAGCCGATCCCGGTGCCGGCCGCCATGGTGCCGATGCCGATGATCATCGCGCTCATCGGCGCCGGCGTGGCGTTGAACACCGCGCTCCAGTCGATGGTCGCGCAGAGGAAGCCGCCGACCAGAATGTTCAGCGCACCGAACACGTAGGTCGCCCACTTCTGGATAACCAGCAACGTGGCGTGGCCGAGACCGGATACAGACAGGGTCAGCAGCACGAAAATCGCGATGAAGATCAGGGTCAGGACCGGCGCGCTTTTGGCTTCCACCGGCGAGCCGAACAGGATCGAGCACAGCGACAAAAGCACGAACGCCGCCGTGGTGGTGTTGACGGTTTCCCAACCCAGGCGCGACATCAGCGATACCAGCGTCGGCCCGATATTGCCGCGTACACCGAAGATCGCCCGCGACAAAGTCAGGCTCGGCGCACGACCGCGACGGCCGGCAATCGAGATGATCCCCACCACCGCGAACGAACCGGCCGCACCAAGGATCGCGACGATGATCGCCTGCCAGATCGCCAGGCCGCGAAACGCAACCAGCGTGGCGCCCAGCGGCAGGCCGAGGATGGAAATGTTGGCAGCAAACCAGACCCAGAACAGTTGCAGCGGATGGCCGTTGCACTCGCCTTCCGGCACCGGTTCGATGCCACGGGTTTCCAGTTGCCCGGCGCTTTGCCCGGCGTTCGATGAACTCATGAAAAATGCTCCTGTTTGCCTTTATTGTGGTTGTGGCAATGACGCATAACGACAAGACATCCCGCCCTTCCTGGGCCTGTCTGCGCGATCCATTGCGGGTGAATATTCAGGATTAGTGGCGCGCCCATCGCTGGCAGCCAGCTCCCACAGATTCAAGGTGAACCTTGAGGTTTGCACTGTCCCTGTGGGAGCTGGCTTGCCAGCGATGGCGTCAGTTCAATCAGCGCAAGGCCAAAAGCCCCTGCACCAACGGTTCAAGCTCCAGACCATTGACGGCCTTCACCGTCTCGATCATCGACGCCGGCCAGCTCTGCAGGCCCAGGCAGGCCCCGAGCATGGCGCCGAGAATCGCGGCGATGGTATCGGTGTCGCCACCCAGGCTGGCGGCCATGCACAACGCATCGAACGGCGTCATTTCACCGACCGCGACTTGCTGCGCGAGGGCGAACGACACGACCACCGATTCCTGCGACGCCACCGATGTGCCGATGACGTCGTACAGCAGATCCGCGAGCAACACATGATCGCTCTCGACACTGATGCTGCGCGCCCAACTGATCCGCGAGGCGATGCGTCCACCGGCTACCCAGTGTCCGTGTGCTTCCGCTTGCTGGGCGATCTGCTGACCGAGGTTCAGCGCCTCGCCCAGATCCATGCCGTTGATACCGGCCGAGACCACCGCTGCCACCGCCGCCGCACTGGAAATCCCCAGCGTGGTGTTGTGAGTGACCTGACAGGCCTGCACCACCGCCGCGATAAAACGTTCGGGGTCAGAAACATCGGCGGCAATTCCCACCGGCGTGATGCGCATCGCCGCGCCGTTGGTGGTGCCATAGCGCCCGGCCTCTTCCGGTGAATGGCCGGCGAGGATCATTTCTATTGCACGTTTGGTTGACGGGCCGAGCAAGTCCTGGGAGCCTTTGGCCTGCATCTCGGCTTCCCATTCGATCAGCCGTTGCGCGAGCACCGCCGGCTCGATTCGGCCGCGACCTTCGACCAGCAACTCGCCGACCAGAATCGCCTGTTCGGTGTCGTCGGTGATCGAGCCCTTGGGCATGTTCGCGGCAATCGGCTGCAAGGGGCCGGCGTCTTGCAGGTCGGTGATCTGGCCGAAGCGCTGCCGGATGGTTTCGCGGTTCAGGGATTGCGTCGGCATGCCCAACGCGTCGCCGAGGGCCAGGCCGTAAAACGCGCCCAGGGCACGGTCGAGGGCGGTCATTTCGATTCTCCAAATTGCAGGTGCAAACGAAAATGCACCGGGTCGAGCAGGCTTTCGACCTGCTCCATGAAGCGGCCCTGCCGGTCGTAGGTGGTACGCAACGCTTTAAGGAATACCGTGCCTTCCGCGCGCCCGAGCAGTTCGGCATCTGCGGCGTTCAGCGGTTCGGCACCGATCCACTGATCGCCGCGCTCGCCGATATAACCGTAGGCGGCCAGGGTGATGGTCAGGGAGTTATCGATCAGGCCGACTCGCGGCAGGCTTTCCAGGCCTCCGCTGGCGGGCATCAGAGAGCGTTCAAGGGACACCGCCGTGCCATCGTTGGAGCGGCGGCGACGTTCGAGAAGAATGAATTGATCGGAGCCGAAACGAGGAAGCAGATCCGCACGAGTCACGGCTTCCAGGCGCAACACGTCGGTGTTGATCATCGCCCCGCTGTCGGCCAGGGCCTGGGCCCAGCCGCTGCGCTGATCGAGCACCACACCGTCGAATGTGACGATGGAACCGACCCCGCTTTGCGTGGCGATGTAATTGCGCCGCTTCAGTTCGGCCAGCGCTTCGCGCAACGTGCCACGGCTGACGTTGAATTCCTGAGCCAACTGATGCTCGCCGGGCAACAGAAAGCCGTCCTCCATGAGGCCGCTTTCGATGCGTCGGACGAGCTCGTCGACCACCCGTTGTTTCTTGTCAAATCGTACCTGTCTAATCATGTACAAAGTGATAACCGAAAGGGTCGTAAACGGGCAAGGGATTTTTTGGTTGGGTGACGGAAGGCGAGGAAGATCAAAAGCCCCCTCACCCTAGCCCTCTCCCGGAGGGAGAGGGGACTGAATGGGGGATATTCAGGAGGTACGTCGACCTGAAAAGTCTTTGTTGAATCCATAATCGACCGGATTTTTCAGGTCGATGTACAGCGCAAGACACCTCGGTCAGTCCCCTCTCCCTCCGGGCGGTCCGACGTTTCGGGAGGGTTAGGGTGAGGGGCTCTTGATCTTAGCGTTGCTTGAGACGATCGATAACCACAGCCAACAACAAAATCGACCCACGAATAACGTACTGGTAGAACGTGTCGATATTTTTGAGGTTCATCGCATTCTCGATAATCGCCAGAATCAGCACCCCGGCTATCACATGCCGAATCATCCCGATCCCGCCACTCAACGAAACCCCGCCCAGCACGCAGGCCGAAATCACCGTCAACTCAAACCCCTGCCCGATCATCGGCTGCCCGGAAGTCATCCGCGAAGCCAGAATCACCCCCGCCAACGCACCAATCACGCCATGCACCGCGAAGATAATGATCTTCGTGCGATCGACGTTCACCCCCGCCAGCAACGCCGCTTCCTGGTTGCCGCCGATGGCCATTGTGTTGCGCCCGTAGGTCGTGTAGTTCAGCAACCAGCCGAAAAACAGGAAGCAGACGATGGTGATCAGGATCGGTACAGGCACGCCGAACAACTGCCCGTTGCCGAACACGAAAAACGATTCCTGGGAAACGCCCACCGCTTTGCCGTTGGCAAAAATGTAGGCCAGGCCACGGACGATCTGCATGGTCGCCAACGTCGTGATCAGCGCATTGACCCGCAACTTGGCAATCACGATGCCGTTGATCAGCCCGACGATCAGCCCCATCACCAGCGCCGCGCTGACGCCGAGAAACACGCTGTTGGTGTCGCGCATGACCACCGCCGCAACCACGCCGGCGCAGGCAATCACCGAACCCACCGACAAGTCGAAATGCCCCGACGCCAGGCAATACAACATGGTGCACGCAGCAATCCCGGTGGTGGAAATCGCTAGGCCCAGGCCACGCATGTTCAGCGGCGAGAGGAAGTTGTCGATCAGCAACGTGCAGGCAAGGAAGATCCCGACCGCCGCCAGCAACATCACCCAGTCATCAAGGAAGCGCCGCATATCCAGAGGTTTGCGCGCGGTCGGCAGGGTTTCGTTTTGGGTTGTCATCATAGTCACCTCTCAGTTCGCCACGCCGTCAGCGCGGTGGCGCGGCAAAGCCAGTTGCAGCAGGTTGGATTCGTTGGCCTGGTCGCGGCTGACTTCGCCACGCAGGGCGCCCTCGCACAGCACCAGAATGCGGTCGGAAATACCCATCACTTCCATCAGATCGCTGGACACCACGATCACCGAAATACCGTCGGCGGCCAGGTTATGGATGATCTGGTAGATCTCGGCCTTGGCGCCGATGTCGATGCCTCGGGTCGGTTCGTCGAGCAGCAGGACTTTCATTGGCATCGACAGCCAGCGACCGAGAATCGCCTTCTGCTGATTGCCGCCGGAGAGGAACTTGATCTGCTGCCCCGCGTGGGGCGTTTTCACTTTCAGGGCCTTGATCTGTTTGTCGGCGTTGCCCTTTTCCCAGATCCCGCGCAGCAGGCAACCGAGCCCGGAGTTCGCGCCGCGCGCGCTGATGTTGATGTTCTCGGCGACGCTGGCGAGCGGGATGATGCCTTCCTTCTTGCGGTCCTCCGGGCACAGCAGAATCCCGGCGGCAATCGCATCGCGGGGCGAGCGTAGCTTCAGTTCATGGCCGCGCAATTCCAGGCGCCCGGCGGTGTTGCGCTCAAGGCCGCTGAGCAGCCGGAACAGCTCGGTGCGCCCTGCCCCGACCAGTCCGAACAACCCAAGAATCTCGCCTTTGTGCGCATCGAAACTGATCGGCTCGCGCAGCCCCGGGCCGAGCAGTCCATCGACTCGAAGCGCCACCGCGCCACGGGGGCGGCCGCGATAATCGTAGATGTCCTGAATGTCGCGCCCGACCATGCAGGTCACCAGTTGATCGTGGGTCAACTGGCTCATGTCATCGAACGTGCGCACGTAGCGACCGTCCTTGAATACCGTCACCGCGTCGCAGATGCGGAATACTTCTTCCATGCGATGGGAGACGTAGAGCACGACTTTGCCCTCGTCGCGCAGCCGACCGATGATCGCCATTAGCCGGTCGATTTCCCGCGCCGAGAGGCTGCTGGTCGGTTCGTCGAAAGCGATCACGTGGGCGCCACGGGACAGCGCCTTGGCGATTTCCACCAGTTGCCGCTGGCCGAGGGACAGACGTCCGACCTTGGTCTGCGGGTCGATTTCATCGGCCAGGCCCTTGAGGCAGGCCAATGCCTGCTGACGCAGCGCTCCGCGATTGATCAAGCCGAAACTGGCCGGCAGGTGGCCGAGGAACAGGTTCTCGGCCACGGTCATTTCCGGCACCAGATGCAGCTCCTGGTGAATCACCGCCACGCCGCTGCCGATGCTGTCGGCAGTGGACTTGAACGCCATCGTCCGCTCGCCGATCTGCAGCTCGCCGCTGCTCGGGATGTAGGCGCCACCGAGGATTTTCAGCAGGGTCGATTTGCCGGCGCCGTTCTCGCCCATCAAGGCGTGAACCTGCCCGGGGTGGGCGACAAAACTGATGCCGTCCAGCGCCTTCACGCCGGGGAAAGTCTTGCCGATCCCGTTGAAGCGCAGGCTACCGCTGGCGCTGTGTTCTTGTGTCTGTACTTGCGCGTGCATTTAAGCCACCTCATCACACCGTTCAAACGGCCCGGCTGCCCGGGCCGTCGCTGCCGTCAGTTCCACAGGCCGATCTTCTCCAGCTCCTGCTTGAAGTTCTCGCGGGTGATCAGGGTGACGTCGTCCATCGCGGTGTACTTCGGCGGCTCTTTGCCGGTGGTGACCCACTCGTACATCATCTCGGCTGTCTTGTAGCCTTCGATGTGCGGGCTCGGCAGCATGGAACCGAAGAAGCCGCTGTTGGGCTTTTTCAGTTCGCCGATGGCGTCGGTGCCGTTGATGCCGATGCCGATCACGTTGGCCGCGGCAAACCCGGCGGCTTCAGTGGCACGCACGCCGCCGAGCACGGTGTTGTCGTTCATGCCGCCGATGATCAGATTCTTCGCCGCACTCGGCAGCTTGACCAGCGCCGAATTGGTGGCGTCCATGCTGCCCGGTACGTCGAGGGTTTTCAGGGCAGCGGTCAGAATGTGATCTTTCGGCAGGCCGGCATCCTCGAGCGCTTTCATCGAACCGTCGGTGCGCTTCTTGCCGGTATCGAGTTCGTTGTAGGTGTTGACCACCGCGTAGGTGTCTTTCCAGTCCCAGTTACGCTTTTTCGCCTCGGCGGCCATGGCGGCGCCCTGCTTCTGGCCGACTTCGAACGCGGCCATGCCGAGATACGGCACGTCTTCCATGAACTTGCCGCTGGCGTCGACGAAGCGGTCATCGACGGCAATCACTTTCAAGTCATTGAGCTTGGCCTTGGCCATGATCGCCGGGCCGAGGGACACGTCCGGCGGGCAGATCACGAAACCCTTGGCACCGTTGGCCGCGAGGCTGTCGATGGCCGAGAGGGTTTTCTCGCCGTCCGGCACGGCGATCTTGATCAGCTCGAAGCCTTTGTCCTTGGCAGCTTTCTCGGCGAAGGCCCATTCAGTCTGGAACCACGGCTCTTCGGCCTGCTTGACCAGAAAACCGATCTTCACCGGATCGGCGGCCAGCAGCGCACTGCTCAGGCTGAACGCAGTGACCGCCAGCGCGGCACTGCACAGGGTACGAATCCCGAAACGACGTTTCATAAGCAGACTCCTTGTTATTTTTCTTGAGCGTTATTTGAAAAGCGTTACAGCGGTCGAAGCGTTTCCCGCGAATCATGACGATAATAGTCATATCGTATGATGATTGGATTTCAGGCGGACCTTTCCACCTGGAATCCGTTTTTTCAGTCGTGGTACATCACCGAGCGACCACCATCGATGGTGATGCACGAGGCATTGATGAACGGCGCTTCATCACTGGCCAGGAACACGGCGGTCATCGCCACCTCAATCGGCTGACCGATGCGTTTTGGTGGATGCAGATCGAAAGCACGCTGGCGTTCTGCGTGCGGGTCGGGAAAACCGTTCCAGTAATCAACGTTGAGCTGGGTTTCGATGTAGCCCGGGGCGATGGCGTTGACGCGAATGCCCTTCGGCGCGTACTCGATACCCAGCGCGCGGGTCAGCCCGAGCAGGCCGTGCTTGGCCACCGGGTACGGGAAGCAGCCTGGGATGATGTTCGTGGAATGGGTCGAGGCAATGTTGATGATGCTGCCGATGCCCTGCTCGATCATCTGCGGCAACACGGCCTTGCAGCCATACCAGGCGCCGTCGAGGTCGATCGCGAAGCAGCGTTTCCAGTCTTCTTCGGTCATTTGCAGCGGGTCGCGGAACACGTTGACCCCGGCGCAATTGACCAGCACGTCGATGCGACCGTGCAGTTCGATGGCCAGTTTGGCCATGGCGTGCAGATCCTGCTGACGCGATACGTCGGCCTTGATCGCTTGCACATCGGCGCCCTGCTCGCGCCAGTGGGCGGCGACTTTCTCGACCTTTTCGGCCTGGATATCGCTGATCACCAGTTTGGCCTGCTGGGAGGCGAAGGTCGCGACGATGGCTTCGCCGATGCCTTGGGCGGCGCCCGTCAGCAGCACGACCTTGTTTTTAAGACGCTCACCCTTTGGCGGTGCGGGAACCGGCGGCAAGGAAAGAGGTTCAGCCATGGATCAGGACTCCTGTTCGAAAGCATAAAAAAACCGGGCATCTGACGATGTCCGGTCTGGAAGGCTTCTGGAACAAAACAGGCAAGCGCACGCCACGGCACCGAAACGGCCCGAAGCGCTGACTCCGCTGTGGAGTGCGATGGAAATTCGCTGCATCACTTCACCTGTTTTGTTCTTTTTAAGTGTGAGTGCGTGTTACTGCTGGAGCCGACTATAAACCCGACCGCCAAATAATCTCAATATATAATTTTGCATCCCATATTTTGGGATTTATCCTGCGAAACGCGTACAGAGCTTTCCGGCGACATCAACCCGCAGCGACAGCACGGCCCCGTCCAACGGATGGTTCAGGGGACTTTTGGCGCTGGTGATGTACAGGGTTTTCAGGTCTTCGCCGCCGAACACACAACTGGTGGGGCGACTGATTGGCAGGTCGATCTTGCGGTCGATCTGGCCATCCGGCGTCAGGCGAAGCAGGCAGCTGCCGTCCCAGCGGGCGTTCCACACGTAGCCTTCGGCGTCCATCGCCGAACCGTCCGGGCCGCCGTGCTGATCGGCGCTGTACCAGGGCTGGGCGTTGTCGAGGTTGCCGTCGGTGCGAATGAAATAGCGATACAAGGTGCTGTCGAGGCTGTCGCCGAACAGCAGCGTGGTGCCGTCGTCACTCCAGAGCAACGTGTTGGGAATGCCCAGGTTCCGCAGCAATGGCGTGACCCTTTTATCCGGATCAATCCGGAACAACCCGCCGGACCGACGGGTGATCGGCAGATCTTCGCCCTGCTCGCCGATGTTGTTTTGCATGGTGCCAAGCCACAAACGACCCTGACCATCGCAACGCGCTTCATTGGCGCGGTTGCCCGGTTGCGGATCGGCGACGCAGAACAGCGTCAGTCGTGGCTCAAGTCCGGGGGAATCGAGATCCAGCCGGTAGACACCGCTGCTCAGGGTCACCAGCGCGTCGCCGCTGGCGCAGGGAATGAACGCCGAGACGTGCTCCGGCATCTGCCAGATCTGCACGTTCTGCCCGATCAGCCGTAGTGCCTGCCTGCCGGCAATGTCGACCCAGTACAGCGCCTGAGTCGGCGCGTCCCAGAACGGGCCTTCGCCCAGTTGCGCCCGATGCTCTGTCACCGCAGTCCACGTCATGCAACCTCCTGTCTTGTTGTTTTTGTCAGCTGGCTTTCTTGTCGGCCATCACCTGCGGGTAAAACCGCTTGATGGCCAGGTCGGCATTGTCGATCAGGGTCATACAGGCCCATACCCCGCGCGCGGCATCCCGGGCGGCGATGGCGTCGGCCATGTCTTTGTGGATGGGTAAGGTGCGGCGTAATTCGTCGGGGTCGGCAGCGGAAACTTCGAAGGATACGGCGAGCAGCGCGCCAAGCGCCGGCACCATTTGCTCGATGAATTGATTGTGGCTGGCAGCGAGAATGCATTCGTGGAAGAACTGATCGGCGCGGTTGTAATCGATGCCGCTGTCCACTGCCCGTTCCAACGCGTTGTAGGCCAGCTGCACCGCTTGTACCTGTTCGACGGTCGCCCGCTCGCAGGCCCAGCGCACCGCCATCGGTTCGATGGTGCGGCGCAGGTCGAGCAGGTCATCGACGAAGTTTTCCGGCAGGCCGCTGCGTGACAGCCAGCCCACGACTTGCGGGTCGAACAGGTTCCAGCGCTTGATCGGCAGCACCCGCGTGCCGACTTTCGGCCCGACTTCGAGCATGCCTTTGGCAACGAGAGTCTTGATGGCTTCGCGGATCACGGTGCGGCTGACGCCGAGTTGCTCGCCCAGATCGGCCTCGACCTTGATCGCCTGCCCCGGTTTTACCTGGCCGGCGGCAATCCAGGCGCCCAGCCAGTCAACCGTTGACGCGTGAAAACTGCTCGACATGGACACCCCGAAACCGTTCGCTGTGGTTGCCTACGCTAATCATCATACGATTGGGAGTCAACGACAAAAAACCGCAGCCTGCTTTCACAGACTGCGGTTTGTCTTAAGGTTCGAGGCCGATGGGGAAGAACTCGCCGCCACTCCAGACGCCTAGCCAACGCTGGCCATCGATTTCACGGCTGACTGCCAGCTCGACCAATTGGTAGAACACGTTGCGGTGGATCAGCGCTTCGAGGTTGGTGCGGACATGCACATAAGGGGCAGGTTCTTGCGTCGTTGGGTCGATCTCGACGCGGATCGGATGCTCCGGGCCGGCCTCGGCGGTTTCATCAACGTTGGTGGTGAAGCGCAGCAGTTGCGCCTCACCCTCGCCTTCCACCTCGACGGCAATCGCCACGAAGGGCGCGTCATCGACTTTGATCCCGACTTTCTCCACCGGAGTAATCAGGAAGTAGTCATCGCCATCGCGGCGGATGATGGTGGAGAACAGCTTGACCATGGGCTTGCGCCCGATCGGCGTGCCCAGGTAATACCAGGTGCCGTCGCGGGCGATGCGCATGTCGATGTCGCCGCAGAAATCCGGGTTCCACAAGTGCACCGGCGGCAAGCCTTTGGTTTTGGGGATTTGTCCCAACAGGTCATTGGCTTTTTGCGGGCCACTCATGGCGTACTCCTTGAATTACTGGTCCCCGACGCCCAACAGGCTGCGCGCATACTGCGCAAGCGGTGGGCCGATCAGGTCTTCGGGCTTGTTGTCGTGGAACGTCAGTAAACCGCCACGACTCTTGATCCGTGCAGTATCAATCAAATACTGGGTGCTGGTCTCGATCAACATGATCTGAATCACGCCGCCGTCGATACCGAGACGATCCACGGCTTCCTGATCGAGCCACTCATCAGTGTTGCCGATGCGGTCGTCGGCCTTGGCGAAACGGGTGTACAGCAGATAGTGAGCACCGGCGTCGCGGGCTTCGCCCATCGCCTGGTCGAGGCCTTCCGGCGCACGGGCGCGGCGGACCATCGGGAAGTATTCGACGAAACCTTTGAAAGCCTCTTCGGCGACTACGTTGGGACGCGGGTAGGAACCACCCGGCGGTGCGAACGAACCCTGCGCAATATAGATGAACGAGTCCGGCTGAATGCGGAAATTGTTTACGCGGCGGCTGTCGCTGTGATCCAGCAGACCCGCGTCGCTCATCTGGTAGCGAGTCCCTTCGGCCATGTCACTGACAGTCATACAGCCGCCCAGCGCCAAAACGGCCAGCAGCAAAACCAGGCTACGCATCCTAATCCTCCAGAAGCCGGTGACGGAAAACCGGCGAATGGCCGTAGGATGCAGCTTTTGCGCCAGTCCTTGGAAATGTGCAGGTATCCGGTTTGAAACAGGGCTCTTTGTGGCGAAGGGCTTAGCCGCCGATGATTTTCATGACGGTCGCGCCGCCGGAGAATGCGACTTCCTGCTTGTCGCCTAAAGCCTTGACCAGCAATCGTTGCAACGCCGGCAGCGCCTCGTGGCGAGGCTTGTCGAGCAGGTCACCGACGTAGTGACGGTTACTCGATGACAGGCAGCCATGCAGCCATCCGGTGGACGACAGGCGCAGTCGCGAGCAGGTTCGGCAGAACGGCACACTTTCGTTGGCGATCACGCCGAAATTGCCGAGACCGGGAATCGCATAGCGAACAGCCGTTGCGTCCACCGGGGCGTCGGTTTGCGCGTACTCGTAATGCTCGCCGATCAAACTCAGCAACTGTTGCAAGCTGACGAACTGTTGCAGGAACGCATTGGAGTCATTGGCCAGGTGGCCCATGCGCATCAGCTCGATGAAGCGCAGTTCAAAGCCACGCTCAAGACAATAATCGAGCAGCGGCATCACCTGATCGAGGTTCTGCCCGCGCAACGGCACCATGTTGACCTTGATCTTCATCCCCGCCGCTGCCGCCTGATCCATGCCGTCGAGCACGGTGGCCAGGTCGCCGCCACGGGCAATGCTGCGGAACGCGCCGGCGTCCAGGGTATCGAGGGAAACGTTGAGGCGTCGCAGACCGGCATCGACCAGCAACGGGAGTTTTTTTGCCAGGAGCTGACCATTGGTGGTCAGGCTGATGTCTTCCAGGCCCATCTTGCCGACGGCGCTCATGAAAGATTCGAGTTTGGGGCTGACCAGCGGCTCACCACCGGTGATGCGCAGGCGCTCGATGCCGGCGGCTTCGATCAGATAGGCAACGCCGCGAGCCATGGCCTCGGCCGACAGTTCATCCTGCGCAGCCACCAGCCGCTTGCCGTTGGGCACGCAGTAGGTACAGGCGTAATTGCAGGCAGAGGTCAGACTGATCCGCAAATTGCGAAAACGCCTGCCTTGACGGTCAACGATCATGATCACTCCGGCGATGGAAAATCGAGCGGCTAAAACTTGACTCACAATTCAAGTTTTAGCAAGCCCTATGCCTGAGTATATTCCTGCGGTACTGCGCCATGTAGAGAAAAACACGGCGCATAAAGCGACTGAATGATTCAGCTGCTTGGCGTTTCAGGGTCGCGCTTGCGCTTGTTGCCCATGCGCACGCCGATGTCCATCAGGAACTGGAAGAAACCTTCCTGATCTTCCAGCACATTGCTCCAGAACGGCGAGTGATACAGCGCGACTGCGCCATGCACCAGTGCCCAGGATGCGCAGTAATGGAAGTACGGCGGTACGTCTTCGAGCTTGCCTTCGCTGATGCGGCCCTTGATGAGCAGGGTCAGACGTTCGAAGTTCGAGGCACGGATCTTGTGCAGCTCCTCGACCATCTCAGGGACCTGATTGCCCTTGACCACCTTCTCTTCCAGGCGATCGAACAGGCGATAGCGCTGCGGGTCGCGCATGCGGAATTCAAAGTAGGCACGGGACAGTGCTTCCTTGTCCTTGTCGACATCGGCCGAATGCAGCAGCTCGTTCAAGTCGCGCTCGTAATCGAGCATCAGGCGCAGATAGATTTCCGCCTTGGACTTGAAATGCTTGTAGATCGTGCCTTTGCCGATACCCACGGCATCAGCAATCATCTCGACGGTGACACTGTCTTCACCTTGTTCGAGGAACAGCTTGAGCGCGGTATCGAGAATTTCTTGCTCGCGGCGACGAAACTCACGGACCTTACGAGGTTCTTTGTGCATAAGAAAAGGTCTGTAGGGGTCAAAATTCGAAGCCGCGTATTATGCCTAACTTGCGCAAAAATGCACGGATCATCCGACCATATCTGTGTTTCTTGTTCATTTCACGAACGTTTCGGGGGGAATGAGAACATAACCGAAGCGAACGTATTCCAAATTTGTTTAAAAACCCCGACCGGCCAACTGGACTGAACGCCAGACTGATCAATACTTGAACTGTCGGGCGGCATCTCCCCCAAGTGTCGCGCCGGTAAAGGTACCAAGGGACCGCGTGCCTTTGTTTTACTCCTAATGGTCTTAACCCGGATTCACCCCCCAGAACCCGGGTTTTTTTTGCCTGCGATTCAGGCTTTTACGTGCGCCAGCGGAAACAGTCGCTTGAAGTTCTCGGTGGTCTGCTCGGCAAAGCGCTCGTAGTTCTCGCCCCGCAGCATCGCCAGAAACTCTGCCACTTCCCGCACGTATTGCGGCAAGTTCGGTTTGCCACGATACGGAATCGGCGCCAGATACGGCGAGTCGGTTTCCACCAGCAGGCGATCCGCCGGGACTTTGCTCGCGACATCACGCAAGGCATCGGCATTGCGGAACGTGACGATACCCGACAGGGAAATGTAATACCCCATGTCCAGCGCAGCCTTGGCCATATCCCAGTCTTCGGTGAAGCAATGCAGCACACCGGCCTGGGGCAACGCGGCTTCGCGCAACAGCTCAAGGGTGTCGGCACGGGCGCCACGGGTGTGGATGATCACCGGTTTGCCGGTCTGCTGCGCGGCCTGCAGGTGCAGTCGGAACGACTCCTGCTGCAACTTCGCGGCTTCCGGCTCGTAGTGGTAGTCCAGGCCGGTTTCGCCGATCGCCACCACTTTCGGATGATTGAGCTCATGCAGCAGCCAGTCCAGCGCCGGCGCCGCGCCCGGCTGTACATCCAGTGGATGCACGCCAACCGAGCAATCGACGTCGTCGTAACGCTCGGCGAGGGCTTTGACATCGGCCGCGTTATCGGCGCTGACGCCGATGCACAGGAAATGCCCGACGCCACGCTGGCGGGCCGCATCCAGCGCGGCATCCAGGGAACCGTCGTGAACGGCGAGGTCGAGGCGATCAAGGTGACAATGGGAATCTACGAGCATAAAAAGGACTGCAACTTACATCGTATGAGTGGGACGGTCGGATTTAAGGGCTCCGGCCAGATGAGTTTCGATGCGACTGCGCGCGGTGTTGTCGCCATCGTTGAATTGCACGCCGACGCCGGCAGCGCGGTTGCCCTGGGCGCCTTTGGGGGTGATCCAGGCGACTTTGCCGGCCACTGGAATCTTTTCCGCTTCGTCCATCAGGTGCAGCAGCATGAACACTTCGTCGCCCAACTTGTAGCTCTTGTTGGTCGGGATGAACAGACCACCGTTGCGGATGAACGGCATGTATGCGGCGTAAAGGACAGACTTGTCCTTGATGGTCAGGGACAAAATGCCATTGCGCGGCCCCGGGCTGACGGGTTCATTCATGTTGACCTCCACTGCTGATGTTCAGAGTCTAGGTACACATTCTTATCTTTGGCCAGGCAGACTCGCCCATTGCACCAATAACGCTTCCAGCAGCAAGGCCGCATTGAGGTTGGCCTTGCTCAGGACTTTCTGGCGCTGGGCGAGAATCCAGTCCTGGATATCGAGGACTTTACGCTGCGCGCTTTTCTGCGCCAGGTACTGCACGACCTTGCGCATGTCGGTCAGGCCGAGACCCGCTTCATCCTGGGTCAATTGATAACGCAGGATCAGGCTCGACCAGTCGCAGAACCAGTCGAACAGGCGCAGCATCGGAATGTTTTTCCACTCTTCGGCCAGTTGCGTCGGCGATTGCTGCTGTTTGAGCAGCTTCTTCACGCCTTCGACCACTTGTGCCCGCTGTTCACGCACGCCCTGCCCCTGCAACGTGACGGCCGCCAACGGCGAGCCGGCGGCCAGAGTCAACAGCTCGACACGTTCCTCTTCGGAGCATTCCGGTAGTGCCTGAGTCAGCCATTGCAGACTCATGGCCTCGCTCGGCAGCGGACAGGCCTGTTGCACGCAGCGACTCTTGATGGTCGGCAACAAACGGCTCGGCTGGTGACTGACCAGCAGCAGCACGGTATTGCCCGACGGCTCTTCAAGGCTCTTGAGCAAGGCGTTGGCGGCGTTGATGTTCATCGACTCCACCGGCTCGATCAGCACCACCTTGCGCCCTCCCAGTTGCGCGGTCTGTACCACGAAACTGACCAGATCGCGCACCTGGTCGACCTTGATCGCCTTGTCCGCTTCTTCCGGTTCGAGAATGTAATTGTCCGGGTGGCTGCCGGCCTTGAGCAGCAGACAGGATTTGCACTCGCCGCAGGCTTCAGGCGTCGGACGCTGGCACAGCAGGCTGGCCATCAGACGCTCGGCCAGTGCACGCTTGCCGATTCCGGCCGGCCCGTGCAGCAGGTACGCGTGGGCGTGCTGAGTGCGTCCGGCCAGTTGTTGCCAGAGACTGTCCTGCCACGGATAGGCCTCAGCCACGGCAAAGCTCCAGCAAGTTCGGAATCAGGGTATCCAGCGATTGTTGAACCTTGGCCAACGGCTGACCGGCATCGATCCGCACATAGCGCGCAGGATCGGCCTCAGCACGCTCGAGGAACGCATTGCGCACCGCCTCGAAAAACGCCCGGCCTTCCAGTTCGAAGCGATCCAGCCGACCCCGAGCGCTGGCACGGGCCAGGCCGATTTCCACCGGCAGATCGAAAATCAATGTCAGATCGGGGCGCAGATCACCCTGAACGAACGTCTCCAGCGCAGCGATTCGCTCCAGGGACAAACCGCGACCGCCACCCTGATAGGCGTAAGTCGAATCGGTGAACCGGTCGCACAATACAACGGCACCGCGGGCCAGCGCAGGGCGAATGACTTCGGCCAGATGCTGGGCACGGGCGGCGAACACCAGCAACAGCTCGGTGTCCGGGTTCATCACTTCGTCGACCGGGGCCAGCAACACTTCGCGAATGCGCTCGGCCAGCGGCGTACCGCCGGGCTCGCGAGTCAGCACCACTTCGATACCGGCGGCGCGCAGGCGCTCGGCCAGGTATTCGCGATTGGTGCTCTTGCCGGCGCCTTCCGGGCCTTCCAGGGTAATAAACAAGCCAGTCACAGGCAGTCCTTAATCAAAGTCATTGCGCGTTTTGCGGTGCGGCCGCTTCGGTTTCCGGCGTCGGTGCGGACTCTTGGGCAGGAACCGGCGGCAACGATTCTGGCGCAGTGTCGGGTGATGCGGCAGGAACGGTTTCGCCGGTTGTCGGCGCGACCTCCGGTGCCGTAGCTGGTGCAGGGCTCGAACGGTAATCCGCGCGCCGCTTGAGTTGGAATTCCCGTACGGCACTGTTGTGCGCATCGAGGTCGTCAGAGAACACGTGGCTGCCGTCGCCACGAGCGACAAAGTAGAGACTGGTGCCTTCCACCGGGTTCAACGCGGCGTGAATCGCCTCGCGGCCGACCATCGCTATCGGCGTCGGCGGCAACCCCGGAATAACATAAGTGTTGTAAGGCGTGGCTTCCTTGAGATGAGCGCGAGTCAGCTTGCCGTTGTAGCGATCACCCAGACCATAGATCACCGTCGGGTCAGTCTGCAGCTGCATGCCCAGCGCCATGCGACGCACGAACACGCCGGCAATCTGGCCACGCTCCTGTGGAACACCGGTTTCCTTCTCAACCAGTGACGCCATGATCAGCGCCTGGTAAGGCTCGGTGTAGGGTGCATCGGTGGAGCGATT
This sequence comes from Pseudomonas sp. SDO52101_S400, assembly GCF_054071635.1. NCBI lineage: Bacteria > Pseudomonadati > Pseudomonadota > Gammaproteobacteria > Pseudomonadales > Pseudomonadaceae > Pseudomonas > Pseudomonas sp. SDO52101_S400. The sequence goes on from NZ_JBSVWF010000036.1 coordinate 29,846, forward strand.
TTCCCATTCCTTGGCCAACACTTCGTCGAGGCGATCGAAGGCCTTTTTCAGCAGTTCGGTGTCGGAGACCCCGCGCACGAAACGGTAGGTATCGGGGAAGAACCGACCTTCGGGAAACACGCCCTTGTGGCCGATTTTGCTCATCACATCGCTGTCGCTCAAACCGGTCAGGGTCTGCTCGATCTTTTCATCTTTCGCCAGTGCGGCGCGCACCTGATGGAAGTTCCAGCCCTCGACGAGGGTCAGGCTGTACTGAACCACTTCGCCACGCTTCCACAGCTCGATCAGGCCCTTGACGGTCATGCCTGGCTGCATGCGGTACTCGCCCGTATGAATCGGGGTGCCGGCCAGATTGAAGCGCCAGTAGATACGCAGCCAGAAAGCGTCCTTGATCACGCCATCGGCTTCAAGACCGAGAATAGTGCGGGTCGGCGTGGAGCCCTTGGGCACATCCAGCAGTTCTTCCTGCGTAATGTTCAGAGGCTGTTCCAGTGCCGAATGAATCTTCCAGGCGCTGGCGCCCAGCAGCAGCCCTGCCAGAACCAGTCCGGTTTCCAGCAGCAGCAAAAGTTTACGTCTCACGAATCAGGCATCCAGTAGCGTGCGGGCAATGGTTTGCAGTTTACGGGTGAGCGGCCCAACGGGCCAGCTCAGTGCAGCGTACGCGCGTACCGGCCAGACGCCATACACGCTGTTGCAGACAAAGACTTCATCGGCCCATTGCAGCTGTTCAAGGCTGATATCGGTGATTTGTACGGGGATACCCGATGACGCTGCCTGAAACAATAATTCGGCGCGCATCACACCGGCCACGCCGCAGCGTTTCAGATCCGCCGTGACCAGCACGCCATCGCGCACCAGAAACAGGTTGCTGAACACACCTTCGATCACACGCCCCGCCTGGTCGAGCATCAAGCCTTCAGCGTGTTCGCTGTCTTGCCATTCGGCGCGAGCAAGGACTTGCTCCAGACGATTGAGGTGCTTGAGCCCTGCCAGCAAAGGCTGAACAGATAAACGTGTCGTACACGGAAACAGGCGAACGCCTTGCTCGCCATGGACGGCAGGATAAGCAGCAGGGGGATTGCCTTGCAGAATGCGTCGGCCCGGCGCCGATGGGTCCGGCGCATAACCGCGCAGACCGTCGCCACGGGTAAGGATGAGCTTGAGCACACCCTCGCCCATGGCCGCCGCATAGGATTGCAGCTCAATACGAATCAGCTCGATATCGGCCGCGATGGCCAGGCGTGAACAGCCTTCGGCCAGCCGCGCCACGTGACGGTCCAGCAGCAATGGCTGGCCGCTACGCACGGCGATGGTCTCGAACAGACCGTCGCCGTAAGCCAGGCCGCGATCTTTCAGCGACAGAGCGTCAGCCGGTTGACCGTCGACCCAGCAGTCCATCAGCCGGCGAACCGACGGAACGCCAACGTGCCGTTGGTGCCGCCAAACCCGAACGAGTTGGACAACACGACATCGATGTCCATGTTGCGCGCGGTATGCGGCACGAAGTCGAGATCGCAACCTTCATCCGGCTCATCAAGGTTGATGGTCGGTGGCGCCACCTGGCTGTTGATCGCCAGCACGCTGAAGATCGCCTCGACCGCGCCTGCGGCACCGAGCAGGTGACCGGTCATGGATTTGGTGGAGCTGACCGCCAGTTTGTAGGCGTGATCACCGAACACCGACTTGATCGCGTTGGCTTCGGCAAGATCGCCGGCCGGAGTCGAGGTGCCGTGGGCGTTGATGTATTGCACTTGATCAACGTTGATCTTCGCGTCGCGCAGCGCATTGGTAATGCAGCGTGCAGCACCGGCGCCATCAGCGGGAGGCGACGTCATGTGGAACGCGTCGCCACTGGTACCGAAGCCGATCAGCTCGGCGTAGATGGTCGCGCCACGAGCCTTGGCGTGCTCGAGTTCTTCAAGCACCAGTGCGCCGGCGCCGTCGGACAGGACGAAACCGTCACGGCCCTTGTCCCACGGACGGCTGGCACGGGTCGGCTCATCGTTGCGGGTCGACAGTGCACGGGAGGCGCCGAAGCCACCCATGCCCAAGCCGCACGCGGCCATTTCGGCACCGCCGGCAATCATCACGTCGGCTTCGTCGTACATGATGTTGCGCGCTGCCATGCCGATGCAGTGCGTACCGGTGGTACACGCCGTGGCGATAGCGTAGTTAGGCCCCTGTGCACCCAGGTGGATGGACAGGAAACCGGAAATCATATTGATGATCGAGCCAGGCACAAAGAACGGAGAAATCCGACGCGGGCCGGTTTCGTGCAGAGTGCGACTGGTTTCTTCGATGTTGGTCAGACCGCCGATACCCGAACCCATGGCCACGCCAATGCGTTCACGGTTGGCATCGGTGACTTCCAGACCGGCATTGCGTACGGCTTGAAAGCCAGCCGCCAGACCGTACTGAATGAACAGGTCGAGCTTGCGCGCTTCCTTGACCGACAGGTATTCCTCGACATTGAAGCCCTTTACCGAGCCGCCAAAGCGGGTGGAATAGGCAGAAAGGTCGGTGTGTTCGATCAGACCAATGCCACTGCGGCCAGCCAGAATGCCCTGCCAACTGCTCGGCACATCCGTGCCCAGTGGCGACAACATACCCATACCGGTGACTACGACGCGTCTACGCGACACAGCACTCTCCTTTTTCAAATGACGACTTTGCATCAGGCCTAAAGAAAAAACCGCACGCCATGATGGCAGTGCGGTTTTTCCATGACAGCAAGCAACGATTACAAACTATTACGCCTGGTGGCTAGTAACGTAGTCGATTGCAGCTTGTACAGTAGTGATCTTCTCAGCTTCTTCGTCAGGGATTTCGGTCTCGAATTCCTCTTCCAGAGCCATCACCAGCTCAACGGTGTCAAGGGAGTCGGCACCCAGGTCTTCTACGAAGGAAGCAGTGTTTACCACTTCTTCTTCTTTAACACCCAGTTGCTCGGCAACGATTTTCTTGACGCGCTCTTCGATGGTGCTCATACCTTGTTTTCACTCCTAATGGACAAATTCAGGCAGCTGGCCAGTGGGTAAGTGTATAGAAAGACTTTTCAGCTTTTCAACTGAAAGCTTCACTCCTCAAACCCTGCGGCCCTCTGCCTATAAATAGATTGCAGCTTTATAACGGATTTTAGACAGCTCGTATGACATTTTTTTGAAGCAATCCGTCACATTTGAATTACATGTACATCCCGCCGTTAACCGGGATTGTAGCCCCGGTCACGTATGCCGCACCGTCGGATGCAAGAAAAGCGACCACGGACGCGATCTCTTGAGCTTGTCCCAGACGGCCCAGCGGAATCTGCGTCTGCAAGGCTTCACGCTGTGCTTCAGGCAGCTCGCGAGTCATATCGGTGTCGATGAACCCAGGGGTTACCGAGTTGACCGTAATCGAACGCGAACCGACTTCACGCGCCATGGCACGGCTGAAACCTTCCAGACCGGCCTTGGCGGCTGCATAGTTTACTTGGCCAGCGTTGCCCATGGCACCCACCACCGAGCCAATACTGATAATTCGGCCCCAACGCGCCTTGGTCATGCCACGCAGAACGCCCTTGGACAGGCGATACAGACTGTTCAGGTTGGTATCGATCACGTCGTACCACTCGTCGTCTTTCATGCGCATCATCAGGTTATCGCGGGTGATGCCGGCATTGTTGACCAGGATCGCCACCGGCGCACCGAACTGCTCCTGGATGCTCGCGAGGACCTTGGTGACCGATTCGTCACTGGTGACGTTCAGTTCGAAACCTGCGCCCTGAATGCCGTTTTCCTTCAGGGTCGCAGCAATGCGCTCGGCGCCCGAAGCGGAAGTCGCGGTACCAACAACGATGGCGCCCTGACGACCCAGTTCCAGTGCGATAGCCTGGCCGATACCACGGCTTGCGCCGGTGACCAGTGCAACTTTACCTTGCAGACTCATGCAAGCTTCTCCTGATTCAGACAGCCGCTGCGCGAGCAGCAGCGAACGCGTCTGGGGTATTGAGGTTGGAAGTCGAAACGCCTTCGGCGCAACGTTTGTTCAGACCGGCCAGCACCTTGCCAGGGCCGCACTCGACCAGATTGGTCGCGCCTTTGGCGGCCAGAGTCTGTACGGACTCGACCCAGCGAACCGGCTTGTAGAGTTGTTCCAGCAGATCGCGCTTGAGGGTTTCCAGATCCGCCGGCACCTGAGCGCTGACGTTCTGTACCACAGGGATCTGCGGCGCCTGCCAGTCAATGGCGGCGATGGATTCGGCGAAACGCTCGGCAGCCGGGCGCATCAGCTCGCAGTGCGACGGCACGCTGACCGGCAGCGGCATGGCACGCTTGGCGCCACGGGCCTTGCAGCCTTCGATGGCGCGCTCGACAGCAGCCTTGGCACCGGCGATCACGACCTGGCCCGGGGAGTTGAAGTTCACCGCGCTGACCACGTCGCCTTGCGCCGCTTCGGCACAGGCTGCCAGCACGTCGGCATCTTCCAGACCGAGGATGGCAGCCATGCCACCCTGCCCGGCCGGAACGGCTTCCTGCATCAGCTGGCCACGGCGCTCGACGAGCTTCACCGCGTCCGCCAGGCTCAGGCTGCCCGCAGCGACCAACGCGCTGTACTCACCCAGGCTGTGACCGGCAACGAACGCCGGGCGCGCACCACCTTCCGCCAGCCACAGACGCCACAGGGCGATCGAAGCGGTCAGAATGGCCGGTTGGGTTTTATCGGTTTGATTGAGCAGCTCTTCCGGGCCCTGCTGGGTCAGCGCCCACAGGTCGTAGCCCAGAGCATCGGATGCTTCTTTGAAAGTTTCGAGGATCAGCGGATGTTGCGCGCCCAGCTCGGCCAGCATGCCGAGGGACTGCGAACCCTGTCCTGGAAAGACGAATGCGAGGGAAGCAGACATGTAACAAGCCCCTAATGATCTTGTCGTCGGAAAAATGGCATCCCGCTAGAGGGACGCAAGAAACTGACAGTTGGATGGCCCTTTGAACCGGGCGGTCACATTTAAGCATTGTCCGACGAAAACGCCTAAGACAACAAATCCTCCAGACGGCCGTGCAGGCGTTCGGGAAGATTCTCCTGAATCTCGATCAACGCTCGCTGAATGGCGCTCTGAAACCCCTGAACCCCGGCGGAACCGTGACTTTTCACCACGATCCCCTGCAAACCGAGGAAGCTTGCACCGTTGTGCCGCGCCGGCGCCAGATCAGCCTGCAGACGCTTCATCAAGGGCAGCGCCAGAGCGCCGACAGCGCGGGAGGCGAGGTTTTTCTTGAACAAGGCCTCGATGCGCGCCGCGATCATCGTCGCCAGGCCTTCGCTGGACTTGAGCAGGATGTTGCCGACGAAACCGTCACACACCACCACATCCGCCTCGCCGCGATACAAGCCGTCGCCTTCGATGAAACCGATGTAGTTAATGCCCCGGGCCGCCTGAAGCAACGTCGCAGCCAGTTTGACCTGCTGATTGCCCTTGATGTCTTCAGTGCCGATATTCAGCAGCGCAACACGCGGACGTGCAATGCCAAGGGTTTGCGCCGCCACTGAACCCATCACGGCGAACTGCAGCAAGTGCTCGGCACTGCAATCGACGTTGGCGCCGAGATCGAGCAACTGGCAGTAACCCTTCTGAGTAGGGATCGCCGCGACCATGGCCGGACGATCAATCCCCGGCAGGGTCTTGAGCACAAATCGCGACAGGGCCATCAACGCACCGGTATTGCCGGCACTGACACAGGCCTGAACCTTGCCATCACGCAACAATTCAAGGGCGACACGCATCGACGAGTCCGGCTTGCCACGCAGAGCCTGGGCAGGTTTTTCGTCCATGGTGATGACTTCGGACGCCGGAACAATCGTCAGGCGCGCGCGATCGGCAGCCGATTGACCGGTGATCAATTCTTCAAGAAGGGAGGGTTGACCGACGAGGGTCAGGTGCAGCGAGGGCGTAGCAGAAAGGCAAGCAAGACTGGCCTGAACAATGCTGCGGGGACCGAAGTCCCCGCCCATTGCGTCAATCGCGATGACTTGAGCGGACAAGTGATTACTCGTCAGCGCCCTTGTCGATCACTTTACGGCCACGGTATACGCCTTCTGGCGATACGTGGTGACGCAGGTGAACTTCACCAGTGGTTTTTTCTACAGACAGGGTGCTAGCCTCGAGAGCGTCGTGCGAACGGCGCATGTCACGGGCAGAGCGGGATTTTTTGTTCTGCTGAACAGCCATAATTGATTAACTCCTAAACGTTTGGGTCACGCTTTAACTGCGCCAATACACTGAACGGGTTGGACCGCGTTACCTCGTCCTCGCTCGGTTCGGGCTCATCTGCTCCCGCCGGCTGCTGGCATTCTTCCGGATGATGAGCAGGCACAATGGGCAAGGCGAGCAGAAGCTCCTCCTCGATCAGTGACTGCAGATCCAATGGATCTTCGCCCAGTTCCAGCACGTCATAACCTTTCGGTAACGACTGGGTATTCGCACCCTCCTTCACTACAGCGTAACTGCATTCGCTGTGGATCGGCAGGGTGACCAGCTCAAGACAACGCTGGCAAACCATTTTGACTTCGGTGTCGATAAAGCTGTGGATCACCACAGATTTACGTTCATCTCGTTCAAAAACGAATTTAGCCTGCACCGTACCGACATCGTCGGAAAGCGGGTCGCAGAGTCTCTTCAAATCGGCCAGCAGCAGTTCACCTTGAAGGGTGGTGCCACGGTCAGCCAATTTGCGCGGGTCAACGTGAGGTGGAATCGGGTCATTCAACATAGGCGCAGCATTATAGGGATGCACCCGCCCATGTCAAAGGAAATTGCGCCCTGTCCGTCACTTACGCGGCTCCGCTAGAATCTGCCACCTGCCTCTGGAGATCCGAATGCTGCCTTTATTACTTGCTTCAAGCTCTACCTATCGTCGGGAATTACTCAATCGCCTGCGCTTGCCGTTCGTCTGCAGCTCACCGGATATCGACGAAAGCCATCGCTCGGGCGAGCCAGCAATCGAACTTGTCAAACGCCTTGCCGAACAGAAAGCTCGCGCCCTGGCCGACAGCCACCCTGCTCATCTGATCATCGGCTCCGACCAGGTTGCAGTACTCGGCGAGCGAATCATCGGCAAGCCCCACACTTTTGAAAACGCCAGAGAACAACTGATGGCCGCCAGCGGCGCCAGTGTGACCTTCCTCACTGGCCTGGCCCTGCTCAACAGCCAGACAGGCCACTGCCAGGTCGACTGCGTGCCTTTCACCGTGCACATGCGCGCACTGGATCAAGCCCGCATCGAGCGCTACTTGCACGCCGAACAACCCTACGACTGCGCCGGCAGTTTCAAGGCCGAAGGACTGGGCGTGAGCCTGTTCCAGTCCACCGAAGGCCCGGACGCCACAAGCCTGATCGGCCTGCCGCTGATTCGCCTGATCGACATGCTGCTGGCGGAAGGCGTACAGGTTCCCTGATCAACAAAAAACCGGCCACGAAGGCCGGTTTCTTTATGCATCAAGCGATCAACGCAACGATGGCCCGTGGAAACCCATCCACATTGCCAACTGCTCGGCCACACTGGCGCCCAGTTTTTTCGAGAAGCGGTCGAACGGCGATTCCTGAACGGTGAAGTCCACCAGTTCCTTTTCGCCAATCACGTCACGCGCCACCGAACTGGCATTGCCCAGACCATCGATCAACCCCAGCGGCAGCGCCTGCTCACCCGACCAGACCAGACCGGAGAACAACTCTGGATGCTCCTTGTCCTTCAGTCGATCGCCACGCCCCTGCTTCACGCTGTTGATGAACTGCTTGTGCGTGGTATCCAGCACGCTTTGCCAGAACGCCGTTTCTTCCGGCTTCTGCGGCTGGAACGGGTCGAGGAACGACTTGTGTTCGCCGGAGGTGTAAGTGCGACGCTCGACGCCCAGCTTCTCCATGGTGCCGACAAAGCCGTAACCGGCCGCTGTCACGCCGATGGAGCCCACCAGGCTCGCCTTGTCGGCGTAGATCTGATCTGCGGCGCTGGCAATGTAATAGGCCCCTGAGGCACCGAGATCGGAAATCACCGCATACAACTTGGTATCCGGATGCAGGCCGCGCAGGCGCTTGATCTCGTCATACACGTAACCCGACTGCACCGGACTGCCGCCAGGACTGTTGATGCGCAGGATCACGCCCTTGACCTTCTTGTCCTCGAACGCTGCGCGCAGACTGCCGACGATATTGTCGGCACTGGCCGGCTCCTTGTCGGCAATCATGCCGGTGACGTCGATCAACGCGGTGTAGTTCGGACCGCGAGTGGCGCTTTTTTCCATGTCCATCAACGGCGTGAACAGGATCAGCGCAACAAACAGATAAACAAACGTCAGCAGCTTGAAGAAGATCCCCCAACGCCTGGAACGACGCTGCTCTTGCACACCGGCCAGCAAAGTCTTTTCCAGCAGCTTCCAGCTTTTCGCGTCACCGTCATCGGCAGTTGCCCTGGCCGGTGCTTTCCATTCGTCGGTCATGCCATCCACCCCAGCAAAAACGTATTAAGCCTGCTGCGCAAGCCAGGCATGCAATTCACAAAATCGGTCAATCGACAGCCGCGGCTCGAACTGCTGCAGCGATTCGATCGATTGCGCGCCATAACTGACCGCCACCGAATCCATCCCCGCATTGCGTGCCATCAGCAGATCGAAGGACGAATCGCCGACCATCAGCGCTTGTTCGGCACGCACACCGCAATGCGCAAGAATCTGCTCCAGCATCAGAGGGTGAGGCTTGCTCGCCGTTTCATCGGCCGCGCGAGTGATATCGAAATAATCTTCCCAACCATTGGCCTTGAGCACCCGATCCAGCCCGCGACGATTCTTGCCGGTCGCGACCGCCAGTTGGTAACCCTGCTCGCGAAAAGACGCCATCGACTCGACTACACCTTCGAACAACGGTGAAGGCACGGCTTCCGCAGCGATGTAATGATCCGCGTAATACTCGCGAAACAAGGTCATTTCGGCATCGCTGATTTCCGGATACAAGGTACGGATCGCCTCGGGCAAGCCCAGACCGATGATGCCTTTGACGGCAAAATCATCACGCAACTCGAAACCTGAACGCCCGGATGCCGAGTGCATTGCCTCGACAATCCGATGAATGGAATCGGCCAAGGTGCCATCCCAATCGAAGATCAGCAGTTTGTAATCAGATGGGCGCACTCAATCGCTCCACAGTCTTGGCCCACATTTCATCGACCGGCGCCTGCAACTTGAGTTCACCGCCATCGGGCAGCGGCACGGTCAGCATGTAGGCGTGCAGGAACAAACGCTTGCCGCCCAGATCACGGATTTCCTTACTGAAACTGTCATCGCCGTATTTGGTGTCACCGGCAATGCAGTGCCCGGCGTGCAACGTGTGGACGCGGATCTGGTGCGTGCGACCGGTGATCGGCTTGGCTTCGATCAGAGTGGCAAAATCGCCAAAGCGACGCAGGACCTTGAACACGGTCACAGACTCCTTGCCCTCCTCCTCGTCGACCTCGACCATGCGCTCACCGGAGCGCAGATTGCTCTTGCCGAGCGCCGCACGGACTTGCTTGATCGAGGTTGCCCAGTTGCCGCGAACCAGTGCCATGTAGCGCTTATCGACACCATCACCGCGCAACGCGGCATGCAAGTGACGCAACATGCTGCGCTTCTTGGCGATCATCAGCAGGCCGGAGGTATCACGGTCGAGACGGTGAACCAGCTCGAGCTCCTTGGCATCGGGGCGCAACTGACGAAAGGCTTCGATAACGCCGTAATTCAAGCCGCTGCCACCGTGAACCGCAATGCCGGCGGGCTTGTTGATCACGATCAGGGCTTTGTCTTCGTAGACAATCGAGGCTTCCAGGCGCTGCAACAGGCCTTGGGCCAAAGGCACCGGCTCGTCACGCTCAGGCACGCGAACCGGCGGCACGCGCACGATATCGCCGGCCTGCAGCTTGTATTCGGGCTTGATCCGACCTTTGTTAACCCGCACTTCGCCTTTGCGCAAAATGCGGTAAATCAAGGTCTTGGGCACGCCTTTGAGCCGGGCGAGGAGAAAATTGTCGATTCGTTGGCCGGCATATTCCGGCGAGACCTCAAGCAATTGAACGCCTGGAGTCGAAGGGGCAGTAGTCGTCATGGCGCGGATGATAACAATTTTTATGGAATTGAAGCACTTAATCATTGCTGCTATAGTCGCGAACGCCGCCAAAAGCGGCCTGGACAGCGGAACCACGGTCAAAAACCGGCCCTGACCAACGCAATTCACCAGGACGCGAGGCCGTCCTACGGGGCTTTCGCTACGTAACGGTGGAGTTTGCAGCTGTAACAAGCGCAGGTGACATGAGGCCTGAATCACGCCGCAAAGCAGAGTTTTGACTCGCCACGCGAGCCATATTCACGGCCAGTTCACAAAGTGCAGTCAGCCGCAGATGACCCCGAGCGAAAGCGCCGGAAACACCGCCTGAATTAGCCATGATGCGTGACCTCCCCTTTCGGAGCTCACGGTAAATGCCAACCCGCTGCGGATTCTGCGCGCGGCAGCACCCGAATTATCAGGGATACGTGTAGGGTGGAGATGCACAACCGCTGGACTGTGTAGCAACAGGTTTTATCAAGACGCTTCATCTCGTCCACAGCCGCGGTTGATTCCTCCTCCTGACTGAGTGCTTAAGTAGCCACAGCAAGCAGGACGCGTACGTCGCGATAACGGCCCAATTGGCCGGACATCGCTGGACACGGGAATGGCCAACCACTCCCGACGCACCTGACACCGACCGTGAGAAGTCGTGTGTGCCGAACGCCGTTTCCGGCAGCCCGGAAACCGACGGTACTACATGAAAAGAATGCTGATTAACGCAACTCAACCCGAAGAGTTGCGTGTTGCACTGGTAGATGGCCAGCGCCTCTACGACCTGGACATCGAATCCGGTGCACGCGAGCAGAAAAAGGCCAACATCTATAAAGGCCGTATCACTCGCATCGAACCAAGCCTTGAGGCTGCCTTTGTCGATTTCGGCTCCGAGCGCCACGGCTTCCTGCCCCTCAAAGAAATCTCCCGCGAATACTTCAAGAAAGCCCCTGAAGGCCGCGTCAACATCAAGGACGTCCTGAGCGAAGGCCAGGAAGTCATCGTTCAGGTCGAAAAAGAAGAACGTGGCAACAAGGGCGCAGCCCTGACCACCTTCATCAGCCTGGCCGGTCGTTACCTCGTTCTGATGCCGAACAACCCGCGTGCCGGCGGTATCTCCCGCCGCATCGAAGGCGAAGAGCGCAACGAACTGCGTGAAGCGCTGAACGGCCTGGTCGCTCCAGCCGACATGGGCCTGATCGTGCGCACTGCCGGCCTGGGCCGCAGCAGCGAAGAAATGCAGTGGGACCTCGATTACCTCCTGCAACTCTGGACCGCTATCAAGGAAGCCTCGCTGGATCGTTCCGCGCCATTCCTGATCTACCAGGAAAGCAACGTCATCATTCGCGCCATCCGCGATTACCTGCGCCAGGACATCGGCGAAGTGCTGATCGACAGCGTTGAAGCCCAGGACGAAGCCCTGACCTTCATCCGCCAGGTGATGCCGCAGTACGCCAGCAAGATCAAGCTGTACGAAGACAGCGTTCCGCTGTTCAACCGTTTCCAGATCGAAAGCCAGATCGAAACCGCTTTCCAGCGCGTCGTCGAACTGCCTTCCGGCGGCTCCATCGTCATCGATCCGACCGAAGCCCTGGTGTCCATCGACATCAACTCGGCGCGCGCCACCAAAGGCAGCGACATCGAAGAAACCGCCCTGCAGACCAACCTTGAAGCGGCTGAAGAAATCGCCCGTCAGTTGCGCCTGCGCGACATCGGCGGCCTGATCGTCATCGACTTCATCGACATGACCCCTGCCAAGAACCAGCGCGCCGTGGAAGAGAAAGTCCGCGAATGCCTGGAAGCCGACCGCGCCCGCGTGCAGATCGGCCGCATCTCGCGCTTCGGCCTGCTGGAAATGTCCCGTCAGCGCCTGCGTCCTTCGCTCGGCGAAAGCAGCGGCATCGTCTGCCCGCGCTGCAGCGGCACCGGCATCATCCGTGACGTTGAGTCGCTGTCCCTGGCGATCCTGCGCCTGATCGAAGAAGAAGCCCTGAAAGACCGCACCGCCGAAGTTCGCGCCCAGGTGCCGATCCCGGTGGCCGCGTTCCTGCTCAACGAAAAACGCAACTCGATCACCAAGATCGAACTGCGCACCCGCGCCCGCATCGTCATTCTGCCGAACGATCACCTCGAAACCCCGCATTTCGAAGTTCAGCGCCTGCGTGACGACAGCCCGGAAGCCGCGACCAACCAGTCCAGCTACGAAATCGCTGCCGCTGCCGCCGATGTCGAAGACGTCCAGCCAGCCGCCGCGACCCGCACCCTGGTTCGCCAGGAAGCTGCGGTCAAGACCGCTCCGGCCCGCGCCAACGCTCCGGTTCCGACCGAAGTTGCCGCACCGGCTCCAGCACCTGCTCCGGTTGCCGCGCCAGAGCCAAGCCTGTTCAAAGGCCTGGTGAAGTCGCTGGTCAGCCTGTTCGCCACCAAGGAGGAGCCAGCAGCTCCGGTTGTGGTTGAAAAACCTGCCGCCGAGCGTCCGGCCCGCAACGAAGAGCGTCGCAACGGTCGTCAGCAGAGCCGCAACCGTAACGGTCGCCGCGATGAAGAACGCAAGCCGCGCGAAGAACGTGCACCGCGTGAAGAACGCGCACCACGTGAGCCGCGTGAAGAGCGTCAACCGCGCGAGCCACGTGAAGTCCGCGAGCCACGCGAGTCCCGCGACGAAGCGCCGGCAGCCCGCGAAGAACGCGCACCACGCGCACCTCGTGAAGAACGTGCACCACGAGCTCCGCGTGAAGATCGCAAGCCGCGTGGCGAACGTGAAGAGCGCGTACGTGAACTGCGTGAACCTCTGGATGCCGCACCAGCCGCCGCTGCCGCTGTTGCTGCCACCACTGAAGAGCGTCCAGCTCGTCAGCCGCGTGAAGAGCGCGCACCACGTCCACCGCGTGAAGAGCGTCAACCGCGTGCCGAACAAGCCGCTGCCGCTGTTGCTGAAGAAGAAGTGAACACCAATGAAGAACAACTGCCGGAAGACGGTTCGGAGAACGCCGAAGGCGATCGCCCACGCCGCCGCTCCCGTGGTCAGCGTCGTCGCAGCAACCGTCGCGAGCGTCAGCGCGATGCCAACGGCAACGTGATCGAAGGTTCGGAAGAATCCGCCGAGAACGCTGAAGGCGTCGAGCCGAGCACTGCCGATCTGGCTGCTGGCCTGGCTGTGACTGCCGCTGTTGCCAGCACCGTGATCAGCGCTCCGGCCGAAGCTCAGGCCCACGAGCAAGCTGAACGCGCTACCGCTGCAACGCTGGAAACCGCTCCAGTTGAAGCTCCGGTCGTTGAAGCAACCACTCCGGTTGAAGTAGCTGCTGCTCCGGAAGTCGAAGTGGCTCCGGTTCGCGAAGCTCAGCCTCAGGTTGAAGTCGCTGCCGAACCTGCTTTCGTCGCCCAGGAGCCTGTTGCAGTTGCAGAGTCGGTTGTTGAAACCGTCGCTGAAACCGTGACCGAAACCGTGCGTGAAGTTCGCGAAGAACAGACCGCATTCAACTGGGTAGCCGAACCGGCTGTCGCTGAAACGCCAGCACCAGTGGTCGAAGCACCTGTAGCCGAAGAAGCCAAGGCTGCCGAGCCAGTGGTGGTTGCTGAACCGGCACCTGTCGTTGAAGTGCCGGTCGTAGAAGCGCCAGTCGTAGCCGAAGCACCAGCCCCTGTAGTTGAAGCGGCTCCGGTGAGCGCCCTGACGCCAAGTGGCCGCGCGCCGAACGACCCACGTGAAGTGCGTCGCCGCAAGCGTGAAGAAGAGCGTCTGCAGAAGGAAGCCGAACTGGCTGCCGCTGCCGCCGCTGCTCCAGCCGTTGCCGAAGTGGTCGAGGCAGCCCCTGCCCCGGTCGCTGAAGAAGTTGCAGTGGAAGCCGTGATTGCCAAAGCACCACGCTCCGTTCAGGACGCGGTCGAGCACCACGAACAGGCCCAGGAAAAAGAACACGAGCCTAAACCTCTCGTCTGATTCCGACCGCCAATGAAAAGCCCCGCCTGGTAATCCAGGCGGGGCTTTTTTTTACCTCGTGGTTTGTATCAGGCCGGCGGAAAAACCAGCGCCTGCGGCACATCGATATCCCACAGCACGCCAGGATCATCCACGGTAACCTCGACCACCCGCCCCTGCTTGAACAAAGGTCTGGCCCCGTGATCACCGGACAATGCCATCAACCCTGGCCCAAATGACCGACCAAATCCAACCGGATGCCCGTATTCACCTTTGAGCACCAGCACACTGACCGCATCGTCGGCAATCGCCGCCACTACCCGCTCAATGCTCGACGGCAGGATAAACGGCATATCGCCCAGCACGATCAGCCAGCCATCGAGATCCGGGCAAGCCGCGACGCCCGCCGCAATGCTGTCACCCATCCCGGTGGACTCGATAGAGACAACATCACACCCGTAAGCCTGCGCCATCCGCATCGCCTGCGGCCGTGCTTCGGTGGTCACCAGCACTCGCTTGTCGAGACTCGCCGGCAGGTTCACCAGCGTCTGCTCGATCACCGAGCGCACCGCTCCGTCGCGCCCCGTGCAGTCGGCCAACAGCTTGTCCTTGTCGGCCCCGGCCACTTCGCGAAAGCGGCTGCCTTCGCCCGCCGCCAGCACAATCACTCCGATGGATCGACTCATGCGCGCTCTGCCCTCTTCTGCGTCAACTCGACACCATTCTTGATCGCGACGATTTCCGCCAACAGCGACAAGGCGATTTCCGCCGGGGAATGACTGCCGATCGGCAGACCGATCGGCCCGTGCAATCGAGCGATGGCCGCTTGCGACAAGCCTAGCTCAGCCAGATACTCCCGGCGCTTGAGGCTGTTGACGCGCGAGCCCAGGGCGCCGACGTAAAACGCCTTGGAATCCAGCGCCGTCAGCAGCGCCATGTCATCCAGACGCGGATCATGGGTCAGGGCAACAATGGCCGTGCGCTCGTCGGTTTGAATACTCAGCACCGCCTCATCCGGCATGCCGGGGACAAAGCGGCCATGCTGCTCTTCCCAGTGATACACGAATTCGGTTCGGGGATCGCAGATCAGCACTTCGAAATCCAGCAGCCGCGCCATTTCTGCCACATAACGCGACAACTGACCGGCACCGATCAGCAGCAGGCGCCAGCGCGGGCCGTAGATAGCACGCAAGGTCTTACCATCAAAAACCAATGAATCCGTTTTACTAGCCGGCGAAAGAATCACTTCACCGCTTTCAAGATTCAGCTCGCGGGCAACGATTTCGTGAGCCTCACAACGAGCCAACAACTCGGCGACCCATGCCGGATCGCCGACTCGCTCTTCGGTCAGGCGTAAAGTGCCGCCACAAGGCAGGCCGAACCGCGCAGCTTCCTCCCGCGTCACGCCATAGGTGATCAACTGCACCGGCGGCCCGTCGGCAGGAATCCGCCCATCATGCAAGCGGGCGATCAGATCGTCCTCGACACAACCGCCGGACACCGAGCCGATCACCACGCCGTCCTCGCGCAACGCCAGCATCGCGCCGGGGGCCCGGGGCGCGGTGCCCCAGGTCTGCACCACGCTGAACAACACCACCCGCTGCCCGGCGCGGCGCCATTCGAGCACGCTGCGCAGAACATTGAGATCAGCGCTGTCCATCACGCTTGCGCCTTTTGCCAGCCCTGCAACTGGTAACGCACCGGCAGGTTGCGAATGCGCTGACCGGTGGCCGCGAAGATCGCGTTGCACAGTGCCGGCGCGATCGGAGGCACGCCCGGCTCACCAACACCACCCAACGGCACTTCGCCCGGCGGCGTCACCAGATGCACCGCAACCTCCTTCGGCGCCAGCGACATGCGCGCCACTTCATACATATGGAAGTTGTCCTGTTGCACCTTGCCGTCCTTGAAGCTGATTTCGCCCCACACGGCATTACCCAGGCCCATCACACAAGCGCCTTCGAACTGCGAACGGATCCGCTCGGGGTTGATCTGCGGGCCGCAATCCACGGCGATATCGGCCTTGTGCACGATCAGCGTGCCGTCGTCCTTGACCTCGACTTCGATCACCGCCGCCACATAAGTCACGAAGCTGTAATGCACTGCCAGGCCGAGGCCACGGCCCTTGGGCAATTTCCGCCCCCAACCGGCGGCCTTTGCTGCGGTTTCCAGCACCGTGCGCATGCGCCCGGTGTCGATGGGATAACGCTCAGGGGATTCGCCGTAGTTCCATTCTTCACTGAGCGTGCGCGGGTCGATCTGCCGATCCGGGCCGAGCAACTTGATCTGATACTTAAGCGGGTCTTGCTTGGCTTTGTGCGCCAGTTCGTCGACAAAACTCTGGATCGCAAAACCATGGGGAATGTTCGACACCGAGCGATACCAGCCGACCCGCGTATGGACGGTGGCCTCGGGGTTTTCCAGGCGCACGTTGGGAATCGCGTAAGCCATGTTGGTGAAGCCCATGCCCAGCTCGAACGCAGCTTCATGATTCATGCCCGGCGCGAACAGCGCGGTGATGCTCGGGGCCACCGTGCGGTGCAGCCAGGCGGACGGCAAACCGTCCTTGCCTACACCGGCCTTGAGATACTCGGCCGACACGGTGTGGAAATACGAATTGTGGATGTCGTCTTCTCGCGTCCACTGGACTCGCACTGCCTTGCCGGGAAACTCCTTGGCAAGGATCGCGGCTTCGACAACGAAGTCCGGTTTGGACTTGCGACCGAAACCACCGCCGAGCAGGGTCACGTTGAAGGTCACGTTATCGAACGGCAGGCCAAGGCGCTCGGCGATCCGCTCACGGGTGACCTGCGGCGCCTGACTTGGCGCCCAGGCCTCGCACACGCCCTCTTTATAACGAGCGATGGCCACCATCGGCTCCATCGGCGCCTGTGCCAGATGCGGCAAGTAATAAGACGCCTCGAGGGTACTGGCAGCGCTGCCAATGGCCTTTTCGATGTCGCCGGTATTGCGCACCACCTTGCCCGGTTTCAGCGAAGCGGCTTCCAGATCCTTGCGATAGGCGATCGAGTCGTAACTGGCGTTAGGGCCGTCGTCCCATTCGATCTTCAGCGCCTCGCGCCCCTTGAGCGCCGCCCAGGTGTTGCTGGCGACTACGGCCACGCCGCCCAATGGCTGAAACTCCGAAGGCAGCGGCCGGGGCTCGATCTGAATGACTTTCAGCACGCCCGGCACTTTCAGCGCGGCGCTGTCATCCACCGACTTGACCTTGCCGCCGTAAACCGCAGGACGAGCGATCACGGCGTACAACATGCCGTCAAAATGCACGTCAGCCCCGTACACGGCACGACCGTTGACGATGTCATCGCCGTCGATGGCCTTCGTACCTTCCTTGCCGATGTAGCGGAATTCCGACGGCTGCTTGAGCCGCAGGCTCTCACGGCCCGGGACCGGCAACGCACTCGCGGCAGCGGCGAGCTCGCCATAACCCAGCTCGCGCCCGGACGGTGTGTGAATGACTTTGTGCAATTGCGCGCGGCATTCGCCGACCGGCACCTTCCACTGCGCGGCGGCTGCCTGCTCCAGCATGGTCCGGGCAGCGGCGCCACAACGACGCATCGGTTCGTACCAGTGACGCATGCTGCGTGAGCCGTCGGTGTCCTGGTTGCCGAAACGCACTTCATCGCCCGGCGCCTGCTGAACCTTGACGTGGGCCCAATCGGCTTCCAGCTCATCGGCGACCACCATGGTCAGGCTGGTGCGCACGCCCTGGCCCATTTCCGAGCGGTTGCAGACCACGGTCACCGTGCCGTCTGCGGCAATGCTGACGTAGACCTTCGGATCGTCGATCCAGCCGTTGGGCATGCCATCGGCGCCGAACTTCTTCGGTTTGTCTTCGGCCAGTGCATCCTGCCAGCCCCAACTTGCGGCCAGTACCAGCGCGCCGGTGGCGCCAACACCCTTGAGGAAGCCCCGGCGACTCAGGTTGCTCAGGGCAAAATCGTTCGGTAGACGGCTCATGCCTTGGCCTCCTTCAGGTGAGTGGATGCCTGACGGATCGCAGTCTTGATCCGGTTGTAGGTGCCGCAACGACAAATGTTGCCGACCATCGCCTCTTCGATCTGCTCGTCGCTGGGATTCGGGTTGGTCTTGAGCAACGCGGTGGCAGACATGATCTGCCCACCCTGACAGAAGCCGCACTGGGCCACGGCGGTGTCGAGCCAGGCTTGCTGGACGATCTGGCCAATCGGATCAGCGTGCAGGTTGTCGATGGTGGTCACATTCTGCCCGGCCACAGAGCCGATCGGCGTGATGCAACTGCGCGCCGGCGAGCCGTCGATATGAATGGTGCAGGCGCCGCACAGGCCCATGCCGCAGCCGAACTTGGTGCCGTTGTAACCGGCGACGTCACGGATCGCCCACAGCAGGGGCATGTCTTCGGTGACATCGAGTGGATGGTCTTGACCATTGAGTTTCAGGGTAATCATGGGCACGCCCGCATATTCATGGAGGTTATGGGGTCGAGCAATCTGCCGCCGGAAAATCAGCGGTGGGTTCACGCAGATCGACTCAGGCTAATGAGGCTCTCTTGTACCGACGGAAACGTCTGCACCGGGCCTTTGGTGGAGCAAAAGGTTGTATCGTTAGCTCGCTAAGTTAACCCGGGATTAACAAAAAAGCCCTGCACTTTTTAAATAGTGCAGGGCTTTGGATTGAGCCTTGAAAGCTTAGCCTCAATAACGGTTGGGCTCCATTTCCAGCTCGACATTGAAACGTTCTGCAATGTCTTTCTGGATACGTTGCGCCAGATCGAGCAATTGCAGCCCGGTCGCCGCGCCGTAATTGACCAGCACCAGCGCCTGCAATTTATGCACGCCGGCATCGGCCTCACGAAAGCCCTTCCAGCCGGCGCGCTCGATCAACCAGCCGGCCGCCAGTTTCATCTGCCCGTCCGGTTGCGCGTAGGCCACCAGATCCGGGTGCTGCGCCTTGATCTGTGCGACCACGGCCGCCGACACCAGCGGGTTCTTGAAGAAGCTGCCGGCATTGCCGAGCACCGCCGGATCCGGCAGCTTTTCGCTGCGGATACTGCAAATCGCTCGACTGACGTCTGTCGGCGTCGGCTGCTCGATGCCCTGCTCGGTCAGGCGTTGACGCACCGGGCCGTATTCCAGGTGCAGATGGGCGACTCGATCAAGCTTGAAGCGCACTCGCAGAATCAACCAACGACCCGGCTGCTGCTTGAACACGCTGTCGCGGTAGGCGAAGTTGCACTCTTCCAGACTGAAGTCGCGCAGCTCGCCGGTCTGGCGATCCAGCGCCGTCAGGCCGGCGAACACATCCTTGATCTCGACACCGTAGGCGCCGATGTTCTGCATCGGCGCGGCGCCGACAGTGCCGGGGATCAGACTGAGGTTTTCCAGCCCGGAAAAACCCAGCGCCAGCGTGTGCTGGACAAATGGATGCCACGGCTCACCCGCCTCGGCTTCGATCACCACGCGATTACCATCGTCGCTAATGACGCGGATGCCACGGCTGGCCATGCGCAGCACCAGTGCCGGAATGTCCGCTGTCAGCAGCAGATTGCTGCCGCCACCGATCACCAGCAACGGCACATCGTGGGCGGTCGCATAAGCCAGGGCTTCGCGTACGTCGCCGTCACTGTGGGCTTCGGCAAACAGTTGCGCGCGAACGTCCACACCAAAGGTGTTGAACGGTTTCAGGGAAACCTGGGGGTGTACCTGCAAACTCATAACCGACCCTTCACTTCAATCAGCAACCGGTCGCAGGCGCGCTCGATCAGATCCAGCACCTGCTCGAAACCCTGATCGCCGTCGTAATACGGATCCGGCACCTCATCGACTTCGCCTTCATAGCGGCGCAGGAACAGATCCAGTTCGGCCTTGCCAGTAGACGGTTGCAAGGCCTTGAGGTTGCGCAGGTTGCTGTTGTCCATGGCGAGGATCAGGTCGTAGCTGGCGAAATCGGCGCGGCTGACCTGCTGCGCCCGTTGCGCCGACAGGTCATAACCACGCAGCTTGGCTGCTGCCTGACTGCGCTTGTCCGGCGGATTGCCGACGTGCCAGTCGCCAGTGCCGGCGGAAGCCACTTCGACCCGCCCTTCCAGTCCGGCTTCACGCAATTTGGCGCGCAACACGCCTTCGGCGGTGGGCGAACGGCAGATGTTGCCCAGGCACACGAACAGAACGCGCATCAGGCCTCCAGCAGGCGACGGACGCGCTCGAGGTCTTCGGCGGTGTCGACTCCGGTCGGCGGCGCGATCAACGCGTCAGCCACGTGAATCCGCACGCCATGCCACAGGGCACGCAGTTGTTCGAGGGATTCGGTGTTTTCCAGCCAGCACGGGCCCCAGCTCACGAAATCCTGGAGGAAGCCTGCGCGGTAGGCATAGATGCCGATGTGGCGGCGATACGGCACGCCTTCTGGCAGCACGTCGCGGCTCTTGGCGAACGCATCGCGGGCCCACGGCAGGGTCGCACGACTGAAGGTCAGCGCCAGACCGTTGAGGTCGCTGACCACCTTGACCACGTTCGGGTTGAACAGGGTTTCCACGTCCTCGATCGGCTCGGCCAGAGTGGCCATGCGCGCTTCGGTGTGCGCCGCAAGATTCGCGGCAACCTGATCGATCACGCTTGGCGGAATCAGCGGTTCGTCACCCTGGACGTTGACCACGATGGCATCCGGCTCCAGGCCCAGTTTGGCAGCCACTTCGGCCAGGCGGTCGGTGCCGGAGTTGTGATCTTCACGGGTCAGCACCACTTCGGCGCCGAAGGCCTTGCAGGCTTCGACGATGCGCGCATCGTCGGTGGCCACGACCACACGGCTGGCGCTGCTTTTGCTGGCCTGTTCCCAGACGTGCTGGATCATTGGCTTGCCGGCGATATCCAGCAGCGGTTTCCCCGGCAGACGGGTCGAGGCGTAGCGCGACGGGATGACAACGGTGAAGGCTGTGGTCATTTATCCAGACGCTCGTCGGTGGTCAGGGTGCGGGCTTCGCTTTCCAGCATGACCGGGATGCCATCACGGATCGGGTACGCCAGGCCGGCGCCCTTGCTGATCAGTTCGGTCTTGTCGGCGCTGAGCTTGAGCGGGCCTTTGCAGATCGGGCAGGCGAGGATGTCGAGCAATTTGGTGTCCATGAACATTCCCTGGATAAAAACGGTTTAAGGCAAAAGGCGGTCCGGCAACAGGCGCATCAGTTGCGTGTCGAACCAGGCCACGAAGGCCGGCGACGGCACGGCATCGACCGCCAGGTACCACCAGTCGGCGGCAGCGAAGGCGCGGCACTTCACCGCGTCCTTTTCGGTCATCACCACTGGCAATGACGGCGTGAAACTCAAGGCCTGCACGCTGTATTCGGCGTGGTCGGCAAACGCGTGGGGCACAGGCCGCCAGTCTAGCGCTTCGAGGGTATTGAAGAAACGTTGCGGATTGCCGATCCCGGCCACTGCGTGCAGTGCCTGACCGGGCGGAAACTGATCGAGGGGCCGACGTTCACCGCTGAGCAGATTGACCAGCGCCGTGGGTTGCAGACGGAAGGCGAAACCGCCGTCGCGATCCTCGGGAGCGCCGTTGAACAACACGCCATCGACGCTTTGCAGGCGCTCGACCGGTTCACGCAACGGACCGGCAGGCAGACAGCGCTTGTTGCCCAAACCTCGGGCAGCGTCAATCAGCACCAGTTCAAGATCCCGCGCCAGACGATAGTGCTGCATGCCGTCATCGGACAGGATCAGATCCAGCGGCTCGCTGGCCAGCAAGGCTTTGACGGCGGCGGCGCGGTTCGGGTCGATCATCAGCGGCACACCGGTGCGCTGCACGATCAGCAGCGGCTCGTCGCCTGCGACATCCGCAGCCTGATCGGCTTCGACCCGCCACGGCAATTGCGGTGGCTTGGCGCCGTAACCGCGACTGACCACACCGACCCGCAGCCCGCTGCGACGGCAGTGCTCGATCAACCACAGGATCATCGGCGTCTTGCCGG
Source organism: Pseudomonas sp. SDO52101_S400 (assembly GCF_054071635.1). Lineage (NCBI taxonomy): Bacteria > Pseudomonadati > Pseudomonadota > Gammaproteobacteria > Pseudomonadales > Pseudomonadaceae > Pseudomonas > Pseudomonas sp. SDO52101_S400. The sequence goes on from NZ_JBSVWF010000036.1 coordinate 51,833, forward strand.
TGCCGCCGACGGTGATATTGCCGACCACGATCACCGGCACGGGTGACTGATAGATCTCACCCTCGCCGTCGAGAAAACGTTGACGTTTGCTGGCCACAACGCGACGGTACAGCCACTCCAGCGGCCGCAACAGCGTCAGGGCCGGATGCCCCTGATACCACGCGGCGAGCAGACGATCGGACATGGCCATCAGGATTTGGGCGCCGCCTCGACCGTGGTCATGCGCAAATGGCTGAAACCGAGCTTGCCGGCCGCGTCCATGGCGGTGATAACGGATTGATGTTGGGTCTTGCCGTCAGCACTGATCGACAACGGCATGTTGGTGTCGCCGTTGGCTTCTTTCTGCATGGCTTCCATCAGGGTCGCCAGGTCGTTCTTCGGCAGAATCTTGTTGTTCACCGAGAACACGCCTTCCGCGCTGATGGCCACGTCCAGTTGCTTGACCTGCTGATCCTCGGCCGGCGAGCCGCTGACCGCTTCCGGCAAATCGACGCGCAGCTGGGTTTCGCGGGTGAAGGTGGTGGTCACGACGAAAAACAGCAACAGAATGAAAACCACGTCGATCAACGACGCAAGGTTGATGTCGATCGTTTCCCGGGGTTTGCGACGGAATTTCACGCTTTGCCCCCGGCCAGATCGACGTCACGGTCGCCCTGCACCACTTCCACCAGCTTGATCGCTTCCTGCTCCATGCCGACCACCAGTTCATCGATGCGGCGTTGCAGGAAACGGTGGAAGAACACCGACGGAATACCGACCATCAGGCCCGCCGCCGTGGTGATCAGCGCCTTGGAGATACCACCAGCCAGCACCGAAGCGTTGGTGGTCATGCCGGAACCGGTGAAAGCGCTGAAAATATCGATCATGCCCAGCACCGTACCCAGCAGCCCCAGCAGCGGCGACATGGCGGCGATGGTGCCCAGCGCGTTGACGTAGCGTTCCAGCTCGTGAATGACGCGAGCGGCAGCTTCTTCGATGCACTCTTTCATGATCTCGCGACCATGCTTGGAGTTGGCCAGGCCGGCGGCGAGGATTTCACCCAGCGGCGAGTTGGCGCGCAATTCCTTGAGTTTTTCCTTGTTGAGCTGCTTGTCCTTGATCCAGACCCAGACCTGACCCAGCAGATGCTCGGGGGTGACGCGACTGGCGCGCAGCGTCCACAGGCGTTCGGCGACGATCGCCATGGCGGCGATGGAACTCAGAATGATCGGCAACATCATCCAGCCGCCGGATTTGACCAATTCCCACACAGTGACAGCCCCCTCGAAAAAGTGCGCCACTTTACCATACCGGTTCGCGATAAAGACCCGTCGCCCCGACGACCGTGCGCTGCCTGTGCTCAACGGTACTCCGCCCCCGACAGCGGCGGGTCGCGCCAGAACCGACGCTGCTGACGCATCGACCGGGCCGGCTGGAATCTGCCCAATTGCAGATGAATGGCACCCTGCTCGGCACTGTCATGAATGCGCAGGCCCAGCTTGCGGTAACGGGCGATGACCGTCGAATGCGGATGCCCGAACGAGTTGCCCTGTCCCCGGGAGATCAGCACGTCAATGGGCTGCAAAACCTTGAGCAAGGCCATCGAGGAAGAACTGCGGCTGCCATGGTGGGGGGCTTGCAGCCACTGAGTCGGGACCGCCAGTGCGCTGTTGAGCAAATCCCGTTCGGCAGCGGTGTCGATATCGCCGGTCAGCAGCAACCGCTCACCGTTGGCTTCGATCTGCAGGACGCAGGACCTCTGGTTGCTGTCATGGGCATCGCCCCATTGCCATAAATGAAAGGCGACGCCATCCCACTGCCATTGCCGTCCGCTTTCACAGTCCTCAGCGTTCAGCGCCTCGGGCAGACCCGGCGGATCGCCGCTGATCACCCGACTGACCGGCAATCCTTTTGCCACGGCCAATGCCCCTCCGGCATGGTCGGCGTCTGCATGACTGAGCAGCATCAGATCGAGTCGCTCCACCCCCAGTTTGTGCAAGGCGGGCAAGACCACTCGCTCGCCGACATCGAAGTCACCGAAGCGTGGGCCGCTGTCGTACAGCAATGTGTGGTTACGGGTGCGGATCAGAATCGCCAGCCCCTGGCCGACGTCGAGTTGCCAGACATCCGCTACACCTTCGGCCAGCCGCTCCCGGGGCGGAAATGCCAGCACCAGCAACAACGGCCAGCCCAAAGGTCGCAATGGAACGCCTCGGGGCAGCAATAACAGCAGTGCACCGATGCAACCCAGCGCCAGAGCCCAGCCCGGCATCGATGGCGCAATCCATGCCGGCCAACGCCCGGCGATCAGAGCCAGAGCCTGGAACAATCCGTCGACCAGCCCGCCCGCCAGCCACAACAAACCTTCGCCGACATAGGGAATCGGCAGCAACAAAGTGCCGAGCAACGCCGGCGGGAGCACCGCAAAACTGATCCACGGCACCGCCAGCAGATTGGCCAGTGGTCCGCTGAGGCTGATCGGCAGGCCGAGGATCAGCAACACCGGGCACAGGCCGATCGCGATCAGCCATTGGGCTCGCGTCCAGGTCTGCCACCAGCGCCACGGCCCCAGACGACCGCCGAAAGTGAAAATCAGCACAGCCACCGCCGTGAAGGACAACCACAATCCCGGACGCAGACTGGCCAGTGGGTCCATCAACAACACACCGTTGAAGGCCAGCAGCAACGGCCACCAGGCACCGAGATGACGAAAACGCAATCGCCACAGCAGCACCAGCGCAACCATCAAACAGGCCCGCCGGACCGGCACATCGAATCCAGCCAGCAGCCCGTACCCCAACGCAGCCGCGAATGCGAGGCCGCACGCCCACGGCAGCCATGGCCAACGTAACGGCCATAAACCCAATCGCGCCACCCCGGCGACGACCCCATACATCACTGCCGCCAGCAGACCGATGTGCTGCCCGGAAATCACCAGCAGATGGACAGTGCCGGTGTCCTGCAAAATCTGCCAGTCCTCGCGATCGAGTCCCGAGCCATCGCCGAGCACCAAGGCCGCCAGCGCGGCACCCCGGCCCTGAGTGCCCACTTCCAGCAGACGCTGACGGATGCTGTCCCGCCAGGCCCATTGCGCCACCGCCAGCCGACGGCCGTCTTTCACCGTGCCGGTGGCACCGATGCGCTGGGCCAGCAACCAGGCCTCGTAATCGAAGGTATCGGGATTGAGCAACCCGCCGGGACGCTTGAGTTTGGCCGCCAGCCGCCAGCGCTCACCGCTGTTGACGGGTGGCCCGTCGTACCACGCCAGACGCATCAGCGATGGAAGTTTCTCGTGCCGCGAATGGGCATCGGCCAATTCGAAGCGCACCACCCCATCGCCATTTTGCGGCAGACCGACCACTCGCCCCTCGACCCACCGCGTCTCGCCATCCAGCTTCGATGGCAATCGATCATCCAGCGCCCACTGCGCACCGATGCACGACCAGGCGAAGCCGAACAGCAAAAATGCCAGCGGATAACTGCGAAACGGCAATAGCATCAGCGCCACGACCGGCAGTAAAACCATCAACCCGACCGGCGGCAACGCCGGCAAAAAAACCGGAACCAGCAGACCGATCGCCAGCGCCATCATCCCTGTGCGCATACGCTCGTCCTTGATTGCGACTTTCCAGAAAAGTCTCCCCTCTCAAGGCATAGCGCTTGTTGCCTGGCGCCGTCGTTATCAATTGTCACAAAGTCTGAATGGGCGGTTCGTAGAATCCAGACATACTTGCCGCCTTAACCGACCGAGAAGCCTTATGCCCCGGCGCTTATTCAAACGTTACATGCCCGACCCGACGAGCATCAGGGAACACAAATCCTTACGCTTTCTCGGCACGTTGCTGCATGATCCGAACCTCTGGCACCTCAACCGTCACTCGGTGGCCCGAGCCATGGCCGTCGGCCTGTTCGCTGCGTTCCTGCCGATTCCTGCACAAATGCTGGTGGCAGCAGCACTGGCGGTCACGGTACGCGGCAACATGCCGATTGCCGTCAGCCTGGTCTGGCTGACCAATCCGATCACCATGCCGGCGGTGTTCTACTGCACCTACAAGGCCGGTGCCTGGCTGATGGACATCCCCGCCCGCACCCTGCCGGACTCATTGACCTGGGAGTGGATCAGCGGCGAACTCTCGACCCTGTGGCAACCCTTCCTGCTAGGTTCAGTGGTGGTCGGGCTGGCGCTGGGCGCCCTCGCCTATTGCCTGGTAATGATGTATTGGCGCTGGTGGGTGGCCCGGCAATGGGCACGACGCAAGAAAAGTCGCCGATCCTGAATGCAAAACGGCCTCCGTTGCGGGAGGCCGTTTTTTTATTGCAGGACTGATCGAATCAGGTACGCATCCCGCGCCCGCTCACCAGCAAGCGTGCGCAACCGACATACAGCACCACGGTGGCGACCAGCATGAAGGTGATCGCAATACCGATGCGGATGTCCGAGACCCCCAGGATGCCGTAACGGAAGGCGTTGACCATGTGCAGCACCGGGTTGGCCAGCGACACGGTCTGCCAGAAAGGCGGCAACAAGGTGATCGAGTAGAACACACCACCGAGATAGGTCAGCGGGGTCAGCACGAAGGTCGGGATGATCGAGATGTCATCGAAGTTACGTGCGAATACGGCGTTGATGAAGCCCAGCAGCGAGAAGATCGTCGCTGTCAGCACCACCACCAGCACGGTAACGCCCAGGTGATGCACCTGCAGACTGGTGAAGAACATCGACAGAATCGTCACGATGACGCCGACCATCAGGCCGCGCAGTACGCCGCCGAGGGTGTAGCCGATCAGGATCGTGTGCGGGGACACTGGCGATACCATCAGCTCTTCGATGGAGCGCTGGAACTTGCTGCCGAAGAAACTCGACACCACGTTACCGTAGGAGTTGGTGATCACCGACATCATGATCAGCCCAGGCACGATGTACTCCATGTAGCTGAAGCCGCCCATGCCGCCAATCTGCTTGCCGATCAGGTTGCCGAAAATCACGAAGTACAGAACCATGGTGATCGCCGGCGGCAGCAGCGTCTGCGGCCAGATCCGCGTGAAGCGCCGGACCTCGCGATAAACGATGGTGTTGAGGGCGACGAGGTTGGGGCGCAGCTCGGAACTCATACCGCCACCTTCGACAGATTTTTCTCCACCAGGGACACGAACAGCTCCTCGAGGCGATTGGTTTTATTGCGCAGGCTCAGCACTTCGATGTTCTGCAGGGCCAGTTGGCCGAACAACGCAGTGATGCCCATGGACTTGTCGACCTGGACTTCCAGCGTATGCGCGTCCACCAGACGGGCCGGATAGCCCACCAGTTGCGGCGCTACTGTCAGATCGCTCTTCAGGTCGAGCAGGAAGGTTTCCACATGCAGTTGCCCGAGCAACTGACGCATGCTGGTGTTCTCGACAATGGTGCCGTGGTCAATGATGCCGATGTTGCGGCACAACTGCTCAGCCTCTTCCAGATAGTGCGTGGTGAGGATGATGGTGATGCCTTTCTGGTTCAGTTCGGTGAGGAACGTCCACATCGAACGGCGCAGCTCGATGTCGACGCCGGCAGTCGGTTCGTCGAGGATCAGCAGACGCGGCTCGTGCACCAGCGCTCGGGCGATCATCAGACGACGCTTCATGCCGCCGGACAACGAACGCGACGGCACATCGCGCTTGTCCCACAGGCCGAGCTGGGTCAGGTACTGCTCGGCGCGCGCTCTGGCGATCTTCGCCGGAATGCCGTAATAACCCGCCTGGGTCACGACGATGTCGAAGGTCTTTTCGAACTGGTTGAAGTTGAATTCCTGGGGCACTACGCCAATCGAGCGCTTGAGCGCTGCGGGGTTCTTGTCCAGGTCGTGACCGAAGATATTCACCGTGCCGCTGGTCTTGTTCACCAGGGTCGAAAGAATGCCGATGGTCGTGGATTTGCCGGCGCCGTTAGGGCCGAGCAAAGCGAAAAAGTCACCTTCGGCGACGTCCAGATCGATACCACTCAAGGCCTGGAACCCGTTGCCGTAGGTTTTGGTTAGCTGCCGGATGGACAGAGCGGAACTCATATCGGATTACGCACCAAGAAGAGAAAAAGGACTGAATGACGGCCGGCGGCGAGAGAGACAACCGCGGCGCACAAGCGCAATGGTGCTTGCCGCCGCCGCACAAGTACAGTCAAGTGTGTCGATAGTAGGTATTAAGTCAACGCGGTCATGACGGCTTTTTGATACGCAGGACGCTGTTTCAATCGCGCATACCAGGCCTCCAGATGCGGCATCGGCGCACGCTCGATCGGCATCTCGAACCAGGCATAAATGAAACTGCCGAGCGGAATGTCGCCCATGCCGATTTCAATGCCGGACAGGTATGGCTGATTCTTCAAGGCCTGATCGGCCATGGCCAGCAAGCCTTCGCATTCCTTGATCGCGGCATGGATCGCCGGCCAGTCCTGCTTGGCGGCGGGGGTGCGCAGAACACCCCAGAAAACCGTGCGAAAAGGGCCTGCGAAACTGGACGTGGTCCAGTCCATCCACTTGTCGGCGATCGCGCGGGCCTGCAGATCCGCCGGATACCACGAGGTATTGGCCGCATGCCTGGCCAACAGATAGCGAACGATGGCGTTGGACTCCCACAACACGAAACCGTCGTCTTCGATCACCGGCACCCGACCGTTCGGGTTCATCGCCCGGTACTCCGGTGTGTCGACCACACCGAACGCGCCACCGGCATCGATTGCCTCATAGGCCAACCCGAGTTCTTCGGCAGCCCACAACGGTTTTCTGACATTCGACGAATTCTTGCGACCCCAGATCTTCAGCATGACCGCCTCTTTTCCATTGAGTGGGCGAGCAGCATACGCCGGATCAGAGGCCGCCGACATCACCGCGCATGTCACTGGACAATGGCGTCTGCTGGTCGTTGAACAGGTGCGGATAACATTTCTGCAGGTGTTCGAAGAAAAAAGATTCCGGTACATCGGCGAACTGGCCGTGATCGACCAGGTACTCCATCAGCAGCGCGCCATCGCTGTTGTACGGGTGGAAAACGCTGTCGTTCATGCCGTCGAATTCCAGCGGCGCAACGTTGAACATTTCGCAGAGCTTCTGGTTGAACGCGGGTGTGGCTTTCACCCAGCGATCATTGAGAAACAGCTCGGTATAACCATGCATCGCGAACACTTCGCTTCTCAGCAGTTCAAGCAGACGCGGCGTCGACAGATGATTTTTCACATCCGCCAGACCGATGCGTGCGGGGATCCCGCAATGGCGCGCGCAACCGGCGAGCAACGTGGCCTTGGGCACGCAATAACTTTCACCCGCCGCCAGCGCGTAGCTGCCGCGCAAGGTCTGCGGATCGCGGCTGAAGGTGTACATGTTGTAGCGCACCGCCTCACGCACGGCGTAATAGAGACTGATCGCCTGCGCGCGCGGGTCGCGGCTGGCACCACGGTGCTTTTCGGCGAACTCCACTACCGCGGGGTGGTCACTATCGATGAAGCGGCCGGGACTCAGATATTCGCGCATGACGGCATTCTCCTGGGGGAACCCGGAGTCTAGCGAGAGGATCAGCACAGAGATAACGACGTTTCGGCCAAACATGGACGCAAAGCCGCGGAGTCTGCGAACGATTTCCTACGCGTGTTGCCCACCGAAACTACAAAAGCCATCCAGGGTTTCCCACGAATTCAATCACCTTGCTCTGACCACCCTGTTTTGCAGATGCCGTCTAAGCTCTGGAGGGTCGTTTGCCCTGGTTCACGGAGGATTAAATATGCTGTTGTTGTGGATACTGGTTCTGATCGTCGGCGTGGCGTATCTGGCCCATCGGCGCATCGCCCCGCTACCGGCACTGGGCATCGTCGCGGCTTACCTGCTGGCGATGGGGATTTTCAGCCACGCGCCAGGCTGGTTGCTGCTGATCTTCTGGGTCGTACTGGCCATCGTTGCGGCTCCACTGCTGTTGCCGGATCTGCGCCGCAAACACTTCAGCGCACCGCTGTTCAACTGGTTCCAGAAAACCCTTCCGCCGATGTCGCAGACCGAACGCGATGCGATCGATGCCGGCACGGTGTGGTGGGATGGCGAGCTGTTCAGCGGTCGTCCGGACTGGGACAAACTGCTGTCCTATCCCAAGGCGCAACTGAGCGATGAGGAACAGGCGTTCATTGACGGCCCGACCGAAGAGCTCTGCGCGATGGTCACCGACTGGCAGATCGGCCAGTCGATGGACCTGCCGGCCGAGGCCTGGACCCACATCAAGGAACACGGCTTCTTCGCTCTGATCATTCCCAAGGAGTTCGGCGGCAAGGGTTTCTCTGCCTACGCCCACTCTCAAGTGGCGATGAAACTGGCGACCCGCAGCGGCGACCTCGCCTCCACCGTGATGGTGCCCAACTCCCTCGGTCCGGCGGAACTGCTGCTGCATTACGGTACCGACGAACAACGCAATCATTACCTGCCACGACTGGCCCGGGGCGACGATATTCCATGCTTCGCACTGACCGGCCCGCTCGCCGGTTCCGATGCCGGTGCGATGCCCGACACCGGGATCATCTGCAAAGGCCAGTGGGAAGGACAGGAAACCCTCGGCCTGCGTCTGAACTGGGAAAAGCGCTACATAACCCTCGGCCCGGTCGCGACCTTGCTCGGCCTGGCCTTCAAGGCCTACGACCCGGATCACCTGCTCGGCGATAAAGAAGACCTGGGCATCAGCCTCGCGCTGATCCCGACCGATACCGCCGGTGTTGAAATCGGCCGTCGCCATCTGCCGCTGGGCGCCGCATTCATGAACGGTCCCAACTCCGGCAAAGATGTGTTCATCCCGCTGGACTTCCTCATCGGCGGCCAGGAAATGCTCGGCAAGGGCTGGATGATGCTGATGAATTGCCTGTCGGTCGGGCGTTCGATTTCATTGCCGGCAGTGGGCACCGGCGCGGCCAAGTTCACCAGTCTGGTGACCGGACAGTACGCGCAGATTCGCGAGCAGTTCAATGTCCCGCTGTCGGCATTCGAAGGCATTCAGGAAGCCATGGCGCGCATCGGCGGCAACGCCTGGATGATGGATGCCGCGCGGATGCTGACCGCCAATGCGGTGGATCTGGGCGAGAAGCCCTCGGTGCTGTCGGCGATCCTCAAATACCACCTCACCGAACGCGGTCGCGAGTGCATCAGCCACGCCATGGATGTGCACGGCGGCAAGGCGATCATCATGGGCCCGAACAACTATCTGGGTCGCAGCTGGAACGGCGCGCCGATTTTCATCACGGTGGAAGGCGCGAACATTCTTTCGCGTAACCTGATGATCTTCGGTCAGGGCGCGATCCGCTGCCACCCGTTCGTGCTCAAGGAAATGGCCCTCGCCGGTCGTGAGGACAAGGACCAGGCGCTCAAGGAGTTCGATGGCCTGCTGCTCAAGCACATCGGGTTTGCCGTGAGCAACGCCGCCAGCACGCTGGTGCTGAACCTCGGCTTCGGCCATTTCGAACATGCACCGGGAGACAAGCTCAGCCAGGGCTATTTCCGCGCCCTCAACCGGCAGGCTGCCGCGTTTGCCATGCTCGCCGACCTGAGCATGATGCTGCTGGGCGGCGAACTGAAACGCCGCGAGCGTCTGTCGGCTCGTCTGGGCGATGTGCTGAGCAACCTGTATCTCGCCTCGGCGGCACTCAAGCGTTATCACGACCTTGATTCCCCGGCGTATATGGAACCGTTGTTCAGATGGGCCATGGAGGAAAGCCTCGGCCAGTCGGAAAAGGCCCTGGACGAGCTGCTGACCAACTTCCCGAACCGGGTCTTCGGCTGCCTGTTGCGGGTGATCGTGTTCCCGTTCGGTCGTCGTCACAAAGGCCCGTCGGACAAACTCGGTGCCGAAGTGGCCGGCGTCATCGGTCGGGCCAAGGGCGATCCGGCGCTGGAAGAACTGCTCGCCGGATGCTATCGCCCGCAATCGGCGGACGATGCGGTCGGCGCACTGCAACACGCCTGCGATCAGTTGAACGCCGCACAACCGCTACACAAGAAACTGCACACCTCGCTCAAAAGCGGCCAGGTCAAACCGGTCGCCGGGGAACATGCCATCGATGCAGCACTGGAGGCAGGGGTGCTGCAAGCTGTGGAGGCCCAGACCCTGCGCGATGCCGAAGCGGCTCGACGCAAGGTGATCGATGTCGATGATTTCGACAAGGAGGAACTGAAGCCGGCGGAAGGGAAAGTCCGCTGATCCCTTCAATCAGTGAAAAACGGGCGCAGGCGCTTTATACTCCTGCGCCCGTTTTGCTCTTGAGGACTTATCTCGTGTCCAACGTCGTTGCCGATCATCTGGTTTTGCTCGACCACCTGCGCAGTATCCTGGTCGCCGTAGGTGAGGCCGATCAGGTTCCCGAAGAAAGCCATGCCCTGTTCCTGGAGCGTTTCGACGAACTGCTGGCATCACTGCCGATCGAGCCGATCGAAAGCCAATATCTGGGCCAGGACATTCTGACTCAAGTGATTACCCGCTATCCGCAAATTGCCCACCTGATCCCGCGGGATCTACTTTGGTTCTTCGCTGGCGACTGCCTGCACTACCTGTCCGATGAAGAAATCGACATGTATCAGGCGCTGGAAGAACGCCGCTACGAAGCTGAACAGAACGACGAACCGTTCGACTGGAACCAGGAAAAACAACTGCTGGCGATGTCCGCTCAGGACAGCAAGCACTGATTTTCGCCCGGTAAAAAAAGGCCCGCATGGTGATCCATGCGGGCCTTTTTCATGGGGCTATAGCAGCCCTTCACTCTCGGGCAATTCGTACTCGGCCAAGGCTTTTGAACCACCGCTTTTACCCGGTTTGCTCAATGTCGGTTCCTTCTCCAGGCACTCCACCAGATAGTCGATGAATACCCGCAACTTCGGCGGCAGATATCGCGTCGGCGAGTGCAGCAGCCACAATCCACCGTGGTACGACGCCAGGAATGTCCAGTCCGGCAGGACTTGCACGATCAGTCCTTGTTCCAAGGCATAGCGCGCCGTGAAATACGGCAGGCTGCCAATACCGATGTGCTGCAACACTGCGCCCAGACGCACGCCCGTGTGATTGGCGGCATACCGTCCCCGAACCCCGACCGTCACCGCTTTGCTGCCCTGCTTGAACTTCCAGCGTGCATCGCTCGGGGTTTCACCCAAATAGATGCAGCTGTGATTGAGCAAGTCATGGGGATGAGTCGGCGTGCCATGTTCGGCCAGATACTGCGGCGTCGCGCAGAGTAAATGGTCGATGGTCAGCAACTGCCGCCCGACCAGTCCCGCCGGCGGCCGCTCCGTGATGCGAATCGCCAGGTCGACATGATCGTCGATCAGATCCACTTGCCGGTCCTCCAGCAACAACTCCACATCAACCTTTGGATATCGACGCAGAAACTCCGGCATGTGCGGATGAATCACGAAGCGTCCGACCGCTTTCGGCACGCTGACCCGCACCAGCCCCTCGGCCTCGTGGGTGAACTGACCGCTGATTTCCATCACCGACCTGGCGGCGCTGACCATCTCCTGACAGCGCTTGAACACCTCTTCCCCGCCATCGCTCAAGCGCAACTTGCGCGTGGTCCGTTGCAGCAGCCGCGTGGCCAATGCCTTCTCCAGCCGGGAAATACTGCGGCTCACCGCTGAAGGCGAAGAGCCCAATTGGCGAGCGGCTTCGGAGAAGCTGCCGGTCTCCACGACCTTGACGAAAATCGCCATTTCACCGAGCAGCGGCAGAGGGAGATTTATGCTCACAGCGCAACAGTCCTTTGATGTTTGAACGGATTATCACGTTATTGCACGATTCATATAATTAAAAAAGAAACTTTAATAAGGGCATGGAATATGACGCTTCGCCTCTTTTTCCATAGTGATGACCTCAAGGCCAATGTGGAAGTCCTCGACTGCACGCCCCACGAGAACGAATTCGCCGTGGTGCTGCGCGCCACCCTGTTTCACCCGCAAGGTGGCGGGCAGCCTTGCGACACGGGCTGGATCGGCGACAGCCAGGTCCTGCGTGTCGTACAGGAGCCTGATCGAATCATCCATTTCGTCGATCAGCCCGTACCACTGGGCATGACTCAGATTCGCGTCGATGAACAGCGTCGACGCTTCAATACTCGCATGCACTCCGCCGGGCATTTGATCGGCCACTTTGTCCAGGCCATGGGCTGGATGCCGATCAAGGCACACCACTGGCCGGACGAAGGCCGGGTGCAATTCAAACCCGGGGATTCGGCTCAGGAAGTCGATGCGCAAACCGTTCAATACGGCATCGGGCAATGGATCGAACACGATCTGCCTCGCCTGACGTCCCTGCGCGAAGGCGCGCGGGAAATCGGATTCGGTGAACTGCCAGCCTACGGCTGCGGTGGCACCCATGTACGCAGCCTGAAGGATCTGGGCACAGTCACGATCGCGTCCCTTTCGCAGAAGAAGGGCACGTTGTCCGTCCACTACAACGTGGATTGAGGATTTCGGGCGCTGCCAGATGCAGCGTCCGACGCCGGGGGAACCGCATTCGCCGGTTCCGTTGACTACTCGTTAGATGGACCTGAAACCATGATGCTTGACGTCGAGCGTCTCGATGAGACGTGCATAAAAAAACTGGCCAACGAAGAAGTCCTCGCCATCCGTGTCAAAGGCTTTTTGCCTGAAGACCAGGCGATCCGGATTGGCGACAAGATCCTCGCCCCCGGCTTCGAGGGGTACATCAACGCCCCCAGCATTGGCCGCATCGGCATGGCGTTCTACGAAGCGGAAAACCAGCCGTTGCTGATCGAGGATTACTTCGAACGCGCCACCAGCAATATCGCCGAACTGCGTAACCGCTGCGCGCCCTACTCGTCGCCAATCGACACTTTGCGCTGCATGTTCGACGAATCCTGGCCGGCGGGCGCCCATCTGGAAAACCTGTACGGACGCAAGATGTACGTGGGTCTGTCACGGGTGGTCAAACCCGGCGTGTGCTTTCTTGCCCATCACGACATCTTCGCCAAAGACGCTCCCGAGAGTTTTCAGGCCCGCAGTCTGGAGGCGCAATTCGCCTGCAACGTGTACCTGAACATGCCCACCGAGGGCGGCGCGTTGCAGGTGTGGGAAGACGATATTTCACCGGACCGGTTCGACGAAATGCGCGGCGACAGCTATGGCATCGACCCGGCGCTGCTCGGCCCGCCAGCCCTCGAAGTACGCCCGGAACCGGGGGATTTCATCATGTTCAATTCGCGTCGCATGCACTCGGTGACGCCGGGCGTGGCAGATCCGCGCTTGAGTCTTTCTTTTTTTGTCGGCTATCGCGGCAATGCTTCACCCCTGACTTTCTGGAGCTGAGATGACATCGAATTACCTTGGCGAGTTTCTGGCGCTGGCCACCATCCACTTTCTGGCCGTGGTCGCTCCCGGCCCGGACTTCGCCGTGACCATCCGCCAGAGTGTGCGTTTCGGTCGGCTGGTCGGCATCTGTACCGCATTGGGCATCGGCGCCGGGATTTCCGTACACGTGCTGTACACCCTGCTGGGCGTCGGTGCGTTGATGCACACCACGCCCTGGCTGCTGACGGTGGCCAAGGTCGTAGGTGGCGCCTACATTTTTTACCTCGGTATCAGCCTGATCCGCAGCAAACCCAAGACAACGCTGGAAGGCGAAAAGACAACTGACGAACCGCTGGTCGAACAGTCGCTGTTCAAGGCGTTCTCCACCGGCTTCCTGACCAATGCCACCAACCCCAAGGCCACGCTGTTTTTCCTGGCGATCTTCACCACGATCATCAGCGCCAGCACTCCGCTGCAAATTCAGGCCCTGTACGGACTGTGGATGTGCGGCGTGAACGCGTTGTGGTTCGTGATCGTTGCGCTGTTCTTTTCAAGCAGCAAAGTGCGGGTGCTGTTCATGCGCATGGGCCATTGGTTCGAACGCAGCATGGGGGTGATTTTGATCCTGTTTGCCGGGCGACTGGTGTTGTCGATGTAACTGCGCTGACCGGAGAAGCCCGGTCCAGACGAATTGGACGGGTTTTTTCGATTCTGCGCCGCTTTTGCATTTCTGTGCGACGCGTCCCACTTCAGGGGCTCCCCTATCAATCGCTTGTGGTGTTAGTTTGCGAAACCGTCTGACGCATCGATCAGATACTTCCTACTCACCGCCTGCAAAGGAATGCCCATAGCAATGGACTTTTCACTCAAGCAACTGGCCGCGTCGACCCTGATTCTGGCCAGTCTTTCGTCCGTGACACTGCCAGCACACGCCAACATCACACCGCAGCAAAGCGCGACCATCCTCAAGACATTCAGTGATGCAAAGGTCAGCGATTTCCGCCAGTTCCTCGGTGATTTGGCCAAGAGCGATTTGAGCAAGACCGACGACCTGCGCCCGTCCATCAGCGCGTTTCTCGACAACAAGACGCTGACCGCTGAACAGCAAAATGAAATCTATCGCCTGCTCGGCCTCTACACTCGGGCGAAATACGGCAAGGCCGCCCTCGAAACCCTGCGCGAACTGGTGGAAATCCCGACCGACCGCAAGGAAGGTGTTGCCCAGCACGAGAATCCTGAATTCATCAAGATTGCCGCCAAGATCAAGAGCCTGGCCGAATCCTTTGGTCTGAACTATCGAAACGTCGACAACCGCGTCTACGAAATCTCCCTCGACGGCAGCGGCAAGGAAGTCGTGGGCATTCACGCTCACGCTGACGTGGTCCCAGTGACTCCGGAAAACTGGGTGCTGAAGGACGGCACCAAACTCGACCCGTTCAAGGTCACGTTGATCGGCGACCGCATGTATGGCCGCGGCACCGAGGACGACAAGAACGGCATCGTGGTGACGCTGTATGCCATGAAGGTCATCAAGGAAGAAAAGCTGCCGCTGGCTCGCAATTTCAAACTGCTGGTGGACACCACCGAAGAAACCACTGGCGACGCGATTCCTTACTACTTCGAGCGCAACCCGACGCCCGAGTACAATCTGGCGCTGGATGGCGGTTACCCGGTGGTGATTGCCGAGAAAGGCTACGGCACGGTCATGGCCAAATTTGCCAAACGCAAGGCCGAGGGCAAAGGCGCGGAAATCATCTCGATGACCGGCGGCATGGCGACCAACCAGATTCCATCGGTTTCGCTCGTCACCCTGGTAACAGACAAACCGGCCGAACTGGCCGCCAGCTTGCAAAAGGCAGGTACCGAATACGCCAAACGCAACGGCGGCGATTTCGAAGTCACTGCCAAAGTCGATGGCAAGGACGTCAAACTCAGCGTAACCGGCGTTTCCGCGCACTCCTCCGAACCGGAATCCGGCGTCAACCCGGTCGCCCGCATGCTGGACTTCATCCACAGTGTGGATGGCAAAATCGCGTTCAAACACAACCACATCACCGATGCTGCCCGCTACGCCGCCGACAACTGGGGCCTGGACTACAAGGGTGGCAAGCTGGGCGTCGGTTTCGCCGATGACTTCATGGGTCCGCTGACCACATCGCTGACCTACGTCGGCATGGATGACAAGACGTTCAAACTCGCGGTCAACCTGCGCGTACCGAAGGGCAAGTCACCGGAAGTGCTCAAGACCGAAATCGCCGACAAACTGGCCGCCTGGAGCAAGAAAACCCACGTCGCGGTCAACTTCGATTACTCGATCGCCGAGCCGATGTACCGCAATCCTGAGGGCGAGTGGGTCAAGGCGCTACTGGCCGTGTCCACTGAAAACCTGGGCATGAAACACGAGTTTGGCACCTCTGCCGGCGCCACCTCGGTGCATGAACTGCCTAACGGCGTGCAATTCGGCCTGGCCCGACCAGAAGTCAAATACACCGGCCACACCGACGGCGAGTTCAAGACCGTTGACCAGTTCCTGCTGGACCTGCAGATCGTCACGGAAATGATGGGCCGGATCGGACAACTGCCGAAGCTGTGACCCCTGTTTCGCCGCCGCGATAAGCAAAAGGCCCGTCAGTGTTCACCGACGGGCCTTTTCATATCAGCCGGCAGCCGATATATCGATCCGACTGCGCAGGAAAAACCGCCCTCCCATCAAGACCATCGCCAGGGTCAACGCGCTGATCAACCCCAACCAGATGCCTTGCGGCCCCCACCCCAGACCGAACGCCATCAGGCATCCCAGCGGCAAGCCGACACCCCAATAACAGAAAATCGCCAGCCACATGGGGACCCTCGTATCTTGCAGGCCTCGTAATGCCCCGGCGCACAACATCTGCAATCCATCGGGAAACTGCAAAGCCGCGGCGTACAGCAGAAGCGTCGAAGCGAGTGCGGTAACAGCCACATCCGCGCTGTACCAGCCAGCGATCGCTTCGTTGCCCAGCAGCATGGTCAGCACCGACAGACTTTGCGCGATCAAGACGATGACACCGCCCGCCCATGCAGCCTGCCGGACACCCTTGTAGTCCCCGCGCCCCAGCGCATGACCGACCCGGACCGTGGTGGCCTCAGCCACAGCAACCGGGATCATGAAACACAACTGCGCCAGGTTTACCGCGATCTGATGAGCCGCCAGAAAAGTCGAACCGAGGCGGCCAATCAGTAACGAGGTGACAATGAAAAGACTGCCCTGGGTCAGGATTGCGACGCCGATCGGCAGCCCGACCTTCAACAAATCAACGATACCGGCAAGGCGCGGCGGGTCAAAACGGACGAACAGCTGCAAATGCGCCAGGCGCTTCCCACGCCAGAGGTACACAGCGAACAGCAACGCTTGTAGCCACATCATCAGTGCCGAAGCGATGCCCAGGCCCTCTGCCCCCATTTCTGCAAAACCCAACTTGCCATTGGTCAGCACATAGCCCAACGGTGCCAGCAACAAGAGCCCACCAAAACTGAAGAGCATCGTCGGGCGCATCCAATGCATCCCTTCGCACAGATAGCGCATGCAGAAAAACAGGGTCAGCGCAGGACTTCCCCAGCGAACAGCCTGCAGAAAGGCCTGCGCTCCCGGAATAATTTCCGGTGCAATCCCGGCAGGTGCGAGCAGAAGAGGCGCAAGGCTGAGAAAACCGAACATCAGCCCTCCCATGAACAGCGCCAACCACAGGGCCTGGCGAAAGATCGGGCCGATCTCGTCTGCTCGCTCCGCGCCGTGTAAACGCGCAACTGAAGCGGTCAGCGCAATCAATGTCCCGATCGGCACCAGCATCGGCAGCCATAACAGCGCAGTGCCTAGCGTGACGGCCGCCAGGGTTTCGGTGCCATGATTGCCGGCGATGAGGTTGTCCACGAAAGCGATCAGCCCCGCGCAAAGGTGCCCGATGACCAATGGAAGCGACAGTAATGCGGTTGCTCGTATCTCGCGCAGGGCTCCATAACGGGGGATTGTTCGTGACATAAAGGTGAGATCCTCGAAATCGGCCAACCCGATCCAGCCGCGATGGCCGACGGGGTGGTTGTTATCTCAGAATCAGTTGTGGACTGGCTGTCAGACGCTTCTGCGAATCACAGTTTCGCTGTAGGAAACTTGTAACAGAGAGCGGCAAACACAAAAAACGCGCATACAAAAACGCCGCTCATCACTGAGCGGCGTTTTTGTTGAATATGGAGCGGGAAACGAGACTCGAACTCGCGACCCCGACCTTGGCAAGGTCGTGCTC
>NZ_JBSVWF010000037.1:0-67177 GCF_054071635.1 Pseudomonas sp. SDO52101_S400
CGGAAGCGGCTGGCCCTTTCGCGAGCAAGCCCGCTCCCACATTTGAAATGCATTTCCCCTGTGGGAGCGGGCTTGCTCGCGAAGACGTCGGTTCATGCGCCACCGATTTCAAGTATGTTTGCTAGCATTGCACCCGGATCAATCCTGATCGGTCACGAGTGCTCAGCATGCAACTCCCGGACATGAACCTGTTGGTCGCTCTCGACGCCTTGCTCGACGAGGGTAGTGTGGTCGGCGCCGCCCGGCGGATGAACCTCAGCCCGGCGGCCATGAGTCGCACGCTGACGCGGATCCGCGAAGCCATTGGCGATCCGATTCTGGTACGTGCCGGTCGCGGTTTGGTGCCGACGCCCAAGGCGCTGGCGTTGCGCGAGCAGGTGCGCGATGTGGTCGAGCAGGCGGCGCTGCTGTTTCGCTCGGCCGATGCGGTGGAGCTGGGCACGTTGCGCCGGCGCTTCAGCATTCGCGCCAACGACTTTTTCGTCGGCGTATACGGCGGCAAGCTGTTCGACACCCTCGATCAGCAGGCACCGCACTGCGAATTGCGTTTCGTCCCTGAAGGTGACGGCGACGATGAAGCGCTGCGCGAAGGGCGGATCGACTTGAGTGTCAGCAATACGCGCCCGGTGACGCCGGAAGTCAAAGTGCAGAACCTGTTTTCCACCCACTTCGTTGGTCTCGTACGTGAAGATCATCCGCTGCTGGATGGCGAGATCACCGCCGAACGCTATGCCGGGTTTTCCCATATCAGTATGTCCCGCCGAGGTATTGCCCGTGGCCCTATCGACACGGCGCTGAATGCCTTGGGCCTGGAGCGGCGGGTGGCAGTGATCGCGCCGAGTTTCCACGCGGCGATGTTCGCTCTGCCGGACTCCGACCTGATTCTGCCGGTACCCAAGGAAGCGCTGCTCAGCGTGCGGCGACTGGGGTTGAAGCTGCGCTCGTTCGACCTGCCGATCTCGTTGCCGACGCTGATGCTGACCCAGGCCTGGCACCCGCGTTTCGACAAGGATCCGGCCCACCGCTGGTTGCGCGAAACCCTCAAGACCTGCTGCGACGAAACCTGGCTGGCAGCCCAACCCTGATGATTGCGTCTGACGCACTTATAAGCTGCCAACAAGTCAATTTTCGTCAGCACTAAGCCTTACTAAGATGCTCCGGTATTTTTCCCTCCGGAGTTTGCCTGCATGACATCCCTGACGGTCACGGCGCCGATTGCCGCTGCCGCTCCGATGGTCGCCGCGCCCCCGGTGTTCGGGGCGCGGATCATCATTGGCCTGGTCGGCGTGCTGCTGGCGGTGCTGGTGTCGGGCCTCAACGAGATGGTGACCAAGGTTGCCCTGGCCGACATTCGCGGCGCCTTGAGCATCGGCTACGACGAAGGCACCTGGCTGGTCGCCAGCTACACCGCGACCTCGGTGGCGGCCATGGCGTTTGCGCCGTGGTGCTCGGTGACCTTTTCCCTACGTCGCTTCACCCTCTGTGCCATCGGCGTGTTCACCCTGCTCGGGGTGCTCTGCCCGTTCGCCCCGAACTACGAAAGCCTGCTGCTGATGCGCATCCTGCAAGGCCTGGCCGGCGGCGCGTTGCCGCCGATGCTGATGACCGTCGCGCTGCGGTTTCTGCCGGCCAACATCAAGCTTTACGGTCTGGCCGGTTATGCCCTGACCGCGACTTTCGGCCCTGGTCTCGGCACGCCGCTGGCCGGGTTGTGGACCGAATACGTCGGCTGGCAGTGGACGTTCTGGCAAATCATCGTGCCGTGCCTGATTGCCATGGCGATGGTTGCCTGGGGCATTCCACAAGATCCGCTGCGTCTGGAACGCCTCAAGTCGTTCAACTGGAAAGGTTTGCTGCTGGGCTTTCCGGCGATCTGCATGCTGGTGATCGGTCTGTTGCAGGGCAATCGCCTGGATTGGTTCGAGTCGAACCTGATCTGCGGTTTGCTCAGCGCCGGTTCGCTGTTGCTGGTGGCGTTTCTGATCAATGAATGGTCGCAGCCGATTCCGTTTTTCAAGTTGCAGATGCTCGGCATTCGCAACCTGTCGTTCGCCCTGATGACGTTGGCTGGCGTGCTGGTGGTGCTGCTGGCGGTGGTGCTGATTCCATCGAGTTATCTGGCTCAGGTGCAGGGTTACCGACCGGTGCAGACCGCGCCGATCATGCTGCTGGCGGCATTGCCGCAAGTGATTGCGCTGCCGCTGGTGGCGGCGCTGTGCAACCTGCGTTGGGTGGATTGCCGCTGGGTGCTCGGCATTGGTCTGAGCATGTTGGCGCTGTCGTGCCTGGGCGGATCGCAGCTGACCTCGGAATGGATTCGCGACGATTTCTATGTCCTGCAATGGCTGCAGATTTTCGGCCAGCCAATGGCCGTGCTGCCGTTGCTGATGCTGTCGACCGGCAGCATCCAGCCGCAGGACGGACCGTTCGCGTCGGCGTGGTTCAACACCGTGAAAGGCCTGGCGGCGGTGGTAGCCACCGGGGCCATCGAGGCATTGACCACGGCGCGTCTGCATTTTCATTCGACGATGCTGGTCGATCGCCTCGGCAACTCGCCGCTGGCTGAAAGCAATGACCCGGCGCTCGCCCATCGCCTGCATGAACAGGCGGTGGTGCTGACTTCTTCGGATCTTTACCTGTGCATGGCTGGCGTCGCAGTGGCGCTGATCCTGCTGATTTTCTGGCTGCCGACGCGGATCTTTCCGCCCCGCGCGCCGACCTGACTGGAACAGAAGGTTTTTATGACGACTCAAGCAAAGCAAAAACTCGCAGTGGCCGTGGCGGCCGCGCTGGCGGTCGGTGTGCTGGTGTATCTGGCGATGCCGGGCCTGTTCGGCAAGCGTACTCAGCAGAACACCAACGATGCGTTCGTCTCTGCTGACTTCACCTTGGTCGTGCCACGCGTGGCGGGGTTCATCAAGGAAGTGCTGGTGGAAGACAACCAGCAGGTCAAGGCCGGGCAGTTGCTGGCGCTGATCGATGATCGCGACCTGCGCGCCGCTGCCGAGGCCGCCGATGCACACACCGTGGTCGCCCGCGCTCAATTGCAAAACGCCAAAGCCACCCTGGAGCGGCAGACCTCGGTGATCGCCCAGGCGCAGGCGTCGGTGGTCTCGGCCAAGGCTGAAATGGCTTTCGCCCAGCAGGAATTGAACCGCTACAACCACCTGGCCGGCGTCGGTGCCGGCACCGTGCAGAACGCGCAACAGGCACGCACCCGGATCGATCAGGCCTCCGCCCGACTGGACACCGCCACGGCAAAACTGGCCGCGGAACGCAAACAGGTCGAGATTCTGACGGCGCAGCGCGATGCCGCCGAAGGCAGCTTGAAACAGGCTCAGGCGGCACTGGAAATCGCCAGTTTCGAGCTGTCCTACACGCGCATCACTGCGCCCCAGGACGGCATGATCGGCGAGCGTGCCGTGCGGGTCGGCGCCTATGTGACGCCGGGCAGCAAACTGCTGGCGGTGGTGCCGCTGAAGCAGGCCTATGTGGTCGCCAACTTCCAGGAAACCCAACTCACCGACGTGCAGCCCGGACAGGATGTTGTCGTTCGGGTCGACAGTCTTGGTGGTGAAGCTTTGAGCGGTCGCGTCGAAAGCATCGCCCCGGCTACCGGCGTAACGTTCGCCGCCGTGAAACCGGACAATGCCACCGGCAACTTCACCAAAGTCGTGCAGCGGATTCCGGTGAAAATCCTGCTGGAGCCGGGCCAGCCACTGGCCGAGCGCCTGCGCGTGGGCATGTCGGTGGAGGCGAGCATTGATACCAAAAGCTCGGCGACGTCGGTGCGTGAGGTGACGCAGCGATGAAGCGCGTTCAGTCCATAACCATTGCCCTGAGTCTCTCGGCTTTGGCGGCTTGCACCGTCGGCCCGGACTTTCAGAAGCCCGAAGCCACGCAGATCGCCGACTGGGCCAAACCCGGCAAATCCGCACCCAGCCAGGCTGTCAGCGAACCCCTGAACGAGCGCTGGTGGGAAGTCTTCCACGACGCGCAACTTTCTGCCCTGACCCAGCGCGCCGTGAGCAGCAACCTCGACCTGCAACTGGCCAGCAGTCGCCTGCAACAGAGCCGCGCTGCTCGACAGGTGATTACCGCCGACCGCTATCCGACCACCGCTGCCACTGGCAGTTATGCTCGCAAACGCAACAGCGGCGAAGGCTTGAGCGATCCGTCCGGGCACAACGGTGATTCCGCCTTCAACCTGTGGGACGCCGGTTTCTCCGCCTCCTGGGAGCTGGATTTCTGGGGCCGTGTGCGCCGGGAAACTGAAGCGGCGGATGCCAATCTCGAAGTCGCGGAAAACGATCGTCGCGGCGTGTTGCTGGCGGTGCTCGCGGACACCGCACAGAACTACATCCAGTTGCGCGGCGTGCAGAACACCCGCGCGGTCACCGAGCAAAACCTCGATGTCGCACGGCACAGCCTGAAACTCTCGCAACTGCGCCTGAACGACGGCGTGGCCACCGATCTCGACGTCGCCGAAGCGGCCGCGCAAGTGGCGGCCATCGAATCGCGCCTGCCGGCGCTGGAGCAACGTCAGGCGCAACTGATCAACGCCATCAGCCTGTTGATGGGCGAACCGCCGCAAGCCTTGAGTAAAGAGTTATTCACAGACGCGCCGGTGCCACAGTCGCCGCTTGAAGTCGCCATCGGCCTGCCGTCGCAACTGGCCGAACGCCGTCCGGACATCCGCCAGGCCGAAGCCCGGTTGCACGCCGCCACCGCCAATATCGGCGTGGCCAAGGGTGATTTCTATCCGCGCATCACCCTGTCCGGCAATCTCGGCTCCCAAGCCATGCAGCTCAGCGATTTCGGCTCCTGGGGCTCTCGCGCCTTCGGCATCGGCCCGCAATTCAGCCTGCCGCTGTTCGACGGCGGCCGTCTGCGCGGCGTGTTGCAACTGCGCGAAGCCCAGCAACAGGAAGCGGCTATCGGTTATCAACAGACCGTTCTGCGCGCCTGGCACGAAATCGACGACCAACTGACCGCCTACAACGCCAGCCAGCGCCGCCGCGACAGCCTCGCCGAAGCCGTGCGCCAGAACCAGATCGCCCTGCGCACCGCGCAACAGCAATACGTCGAAGGCGTGGCCGACTTCGTCAACGTCCTCACCGTGCAAGGCGCACTGCTCGCCACCCAGGAACAATGGGTGGAAAGCTCCACCGGCGTTTCACTGGCGATGGTCGGTTTGTACCGGGCGTTGGGCGGGGGATGGGAGTCGGTATATCCGGTGGGGGAGATGGCGCGGCGTTGATTTTCGCGCGGAAAACAAAAAAGCAGGTTGTGCAGCGTTTTGGCTGCTCAACCTGCAAAGTTTTCGATTTTGATTTGCCCATCAGGAAATGTAGCGATGATTTCAAGCTCGCCGCCCATCGCGCGGATGTAATTGCGCAGCGTGCTGATATACATGTCGGTGCGTCGCTCCATCTTCGAGATCGCCGCCTGATTGATGTGCAGGGTCTCGGCAAGTGTCGCCTGACTCAAAGCCTTGGCCTGTCGCAGTTCGTTTAGCGGCATTTCCTTAATGTGTTGTTCGTAGATCGAATCGGCATGTGCCCGGGCTTCGGGTGTCATACGCGCTTCGAGTTCGGCAAATTTCTTAGCCATCTTTATAACCCTCTTTGCGCAATGTATCGAGGTGCTCATCGTACAGTTGATCGGCGAGCGGGACATTGACTTCATACCAGCGATCCTGACCGGTTTTGTCTCCGCCGATCAATAGCAGCGCACATCGCCTCGGATCAAATGCATAAAGTATTCGGTACGGTCGTCCGGCATGTTGAACCCTCAGTTCCCGCAGATGGCCATGTCGCGCACCATTGATCGCGCTGCTGTGTGGAAAGCGCAGGCCTGGTCCGAATTGGCCTAGCAATTTGACGCTCGCAGCCACGGAACTCTGCTCGTTTTCAGTCAGATCTTCCCACCAGTTGCCGAACTCGTCGGTGTATTCGATATCCCAATTCATGGGGGGCAAATATGAGCGTTATGGAATATTCCTTCAAGGTTATATTTTCGATGAGTTGATCGTAGTCGTTACACAGAATTTCGCCAGCCCCTCGGATGAATGATGGCCTTTCGCTTGACGCTAATCGCCGCTGTCGTAGACTCCGAGCATCCGTCAGGGAGTAACGGTTATGCGGCGTTTTCGTGGTTGGGTTGTCGGATTGACCTTTGTAACGTGTGCAGTTCAGGCTCAAACGCCCGCACCAGACGATCCGCTGCTGGATAACGGCGGGGCGGCGAATGCGTCGGCCAGCAGTGAGGCGCGCGGTGTGTTGCGGGCGCGGGATCAGGCGACGCTGGCCAGCGAGTTGTCCGGGCGGATCGTCGAGTTGCCGTTCAGCGAGGGCGAGTCGTTCAAGAAGGGCGATACCCTGGCAAAGTTCGACTGTTCGGCCTATCAGGCCCAGTTGAATGCCGCGCAAGCCGCCAGCCGTGGTGCCGGCGAAGAGCTGGCGCACAACCGGCAACTGGCGGCGCTCAATTCCGTCGGGCGTTTCGAGGTGGCCCGGGCCGAGGCCAAGGTCAGCGAAACCCAGGCGCAATCTCAGGTTTATCAAGTTCAGGTCAAACGCTGCAACGTGGTCGCGCCGTTCGACGGGCAAGTGGTCGAGCGCAAGGTCCAACGCTACGAAAGCGTGTCGGCCGGGGCTCCGCTGCTCGATGTGGTCGACAACCGCACCCTGGAAATCCATCTGCTGGTGCCCTCGCGCTGGATGGCCAAGCTAAAGCCCGGCCAGACCTTCAGCTTCGTCCCCGATGAAACCGGCCAGCCGATCGATGCCACGGTCAAACGCCTTGGCGCGCGGATTGATGAAGGCAGCCAGACCCTGTTGTTGGTCGCCACACTTCCCGAAGCCAAAGGCCTGCTCGCCGGCATGAGCGGCACCGCGCGTTTTCCGGAGCTCAAGTGAACGCCCCGGTGAGCGGCGGCGCCGAGCAGGTGTTCGCGCGGTTTCTCGATCTCGAACGGCAGACCCGCGCCGCCCGCGATGCTGCGCAGTTGGCCTACAGTCTGGTCAATGACGGACAGTCGCTGTTCGGCTATCGACATGCAGCGCTGTTGATCGCCGGCAAGGTGCAGGCGGTGACCGGCGTCAGTGCGGTGGAGCCGAATGCGCCGTTCGTGGCGTTCGTCGAGCAGGCGGTGGCGCAGTTGTTCAAGCAGGATGTATTGAAAGTTGCGCGGGTGATCGCCCCTGAGCTGGTGGGCGACTCGATCCAGGCTGACTGGCGCAGCCTGTCCGCCGCTCAGGTGTTCTGGCTGCCGCTGATCGACCGCGAGGGCGAGGTGTTTGGCGGTTTGTGGCTGGCCCGTGACGTGCCGTGGAACCCTTCCGAACAAGTGCTGTTGTCGCAACTGGGCGACACCTACAGCCACGCCTGGCTGGCGTTGCAACCGCGCAAGCCGTGGCGGCTGCGCTGGACCCGCAAACGTCAGGTGGCGCTGGTCGCTGTGCTGCTGCTCGGTTTGTTGATCCCGGTGCGTCAGTCAGTGCTGGCTCCGGCCGAAGTGGTGCCCTTGGGTGGGCGTGTGGTGGCGGCTCCGCTGGACGGGGTGATCGCCGAGTTTCTGGTCAAACCCAATCAGAACGTGAAGACCGGCGATCTGTTGCTGCGCTTCGAAAGCACCACCCTCAAAGCCCAGGCCGATGTCGCCGAGCGTGCGCTTGGCGTCGCCGAAGCCGAACTCAAAGCCAATTCCCAACGTGCATTCGCCGACGCCGAATCCAGTTCACGAGTGGATCTGCTGGCCGCCCGCGTCGAGCAGAAACGCGCCGAACGGGACTACGCCCGTGAACTGCTCAACCGCAGCGAAGTGCGTGCCGAGCGCGACGGCATTGCGGTATTCGCCGACGCCGAGCGCTGGACCGGCAAACCGGTGCAGACCGGCGAGCGCTTGATGGAAATCGCCGACCCGAACCAGGCCGAACTGCGCATCGAACTGGCGGTAGGCGACGCGATTTCGCTGGAGCCGGGCGCCGACATCGCGCTGTTCCTCGACAGCGATCCGCTGCAACGCCATGTCGCCAGACTCGAACGTTCGGCTTATGAGGCGCAGCCCACTGCCGGCGGCCAACTGGCCTATCGGCTGGATGCGAACTTTACCGACGCACCGCCGCGTATCGGCTTGCGCGGCACAGCCAAAATCTTCGGCGACCGCGCGCCGCTGGCGTTGTATCTGCTGCGCCGTCCGCTGGCCGGTTTGCGTCAGAGCGTAGGCCTGTAAATGAACCTGCCGAGCCTGCGTGCCGACCTGCAACTGTCGCCCGCGGCGCCGGCACTGGACGGCTCGCCGCGCTGGACCCTGGCCGACCCGGTGCGCGGGCGCTATTTCAAACTCGGCACGGCGGCGATGCGCCTGTTGCGCCACTGGTCGCTGGGTGATCCCGAGCAAGTGCTGCGCGCCGCCAACCGCGAACCGGGCTTGCCGCTGGACGGCGTCGAGCTGGAGCAATTGCTGACGTTTCTGCGCGGGCATGACCTGATCAGCGCCCTCGACGATCAGCAGCGCGCCAGTTATCAGCTCAAGGCTCTCGCGCAACGTCAGAGCCTGTGGAAAATCCTGCTCCATCAATATTTGTTTTTCCGCATTCCATTGTGGCGGCCGGACGCGTTTCTCAATCGGGTCTGGCCGTGGCTGGAGCGCTTCGGGCCAAGGATACTGCGCTTCGGTTTGCCGGCGACGCTGGCGCTCGGGGTGTTTCTGGTCTCGCGGGACTGGCAGCGATTTGTCAGCACCTTTCCGCACCTGTTCAGCCTCGGCGGGGCGATTTCGTTCGGTGTGGCGTTGTTCTTCGCCAAGCTCTGCCACGAGTTCGGCCACGCGTTCATGGCCAAGCGCGCCGGGTGTCGGGTGCAAAGCATGGGCGTGGCGTTCATGGTATTGCTGCCGATGTTCTACACCGACGTCAGCGATGCCTGGCGGGTCAACGACCGGCGTGCGCGGTTGCTGATTGGTGCCGGTGGGGTGCTGGCGGAATTGCTGCTGGCGTGCATCGCGTTGCTGGTCTGGTCACTGCTGCCCGACGGCCCGGCCCGAACGGCGGCGTTTATGCTCGCCAGTGCGACCTGGATCACCACGCTGGTGGTCAATCTCAACCCGTTCATGCGTTTCGATGGCTACTTTCTGCTCAGTGATCTGTGGGAAGTCGACAACCTTCAGGGCCGGGCCTTTGCCTTTTGTCGCTGGCGCCTGCGTGAGTTCTTGTTCGGCTATGGCGCACCGGCGCCGGAGCCTTGGTCGCCGGCGATGCAGCGGCGTTTGCTGATCTGGGGGTATGGCTCGTGGTTATGGCGTGCGGCGTTGTTTTTCGGGATCGCGCTGGCGGTCTATCACCTGTTCTTCAAGGTGTTGGGGATCTTCCTGATGCTGGTGGAACTGGTGTGGTTCATCTTTCTGCCGATCATGAGTGAGTGGCGCCAGTGGTGGAGCCGCCGCGAGCAGGCTCATGGCCCCCGTGTGCTGCTCAGCAGCCTGGCGGTACTCGGTCTGTTGCTGGTGCTGATCGTGCCGTGGCGCAGTGCAGTTGAATTGCCGACGATGCTCGAGGGCGGTCGGGCCAGTGTGTTGCACGCGCCGGTGGCGGCGCGGGTCAAAACCGTGAAAGTCGCGGATGGCCAGAAGGTCGCTCAGGGCGACGTGCTGATTGAACTGGAATCGCCGGATCTCGACTCGCGTCAGGCCATCGTCCGCCGGGAAATCCAGATCCAGCAGTTGCTGATGCGTCGTCAGGCCGGTCGCAGCGAAACCGCCGCCGACGCCGGCATCGTCGAACAACGTCTCGCCGAAGCCGTGGCGGAATACCGTGGCCTGAGCGCCCGCCGCGAACGCCTGCTGCTGCGTGCGCCCCATGCCGGCACCGTGCGTGATCTGTTGCCGAACCTGACGCCGGGCCGATGGCTGTCGAGCAAGGATGCGTTGGCGCGTGTGGTCGAGGACGGCTCACGCCTGCGCGGGTATGTGGCCGAGGCCGAGTTGTGGCGGGTCAAACCGGGTGCGACCGGGCGGTTCATCGCCGATGACCCGATGCACCCGGCGATCTCCGTGAAACTCGATGAAATCGATACCAATGGCGTGGCCTATGTCGATCAGGAAGCCCTGACGTCCGATCACCACGGACCGATTGCCGTGCGCCGCGATCAACAGCAAAGGGCGGAGCCGGTGCAGGCGCAATACGGCGCACGATTGACTACGCTGGATCAGCCACCGACGCCGGTACAGCCGTTACGCGGTGTGGTGGTGCTGCAGGGCAGCGGCGAGTCGGTGCTCGGCGTGGCCTGGCGTCGGATGGCGGCGCTGGGGGTCAGGGAAAGCGGTTTCTAGGGAGCATGGAGATGACGGACAACGTGACGGCGGACGGACTGGTGGTGCGACCTTCGCGGGCGACGGACGGGCCGTTTCTGCAAAGCCTTTATCAATCGGCGCGCCCGGATCTGCAATGGATCGACGGCGAGCAGGAACAGGTGCAGCAAATCGTCGCCCAGCAGTTTCAGGTGCAGGAGCAGGGCATGGGGGAAAACCATCCCAACGCCATGCACTACGTGGTGGAAAAACTCGGCACGGCCATCGGCGCGTTGAGCACCGACTTTGGCCCCCATGAAATCCGCGTGTTGTACATCGCCTTCATCCCTCAGGCCCGGGGCAAGGGTTACGGTCGTGCGGTGCTGCAAGGTGTGCAGAAGGCCGCGCAGCAAGTCCGATGTCCGGTGGCGACGGTGGTCTGGGCCAACAATCCCCATGCGCGCCAGCATTACCTGGCGCTGGGGTTTGCGGTGGAAGAGCGCAATCCGGCAGCGGAGCGGTTGGTGTGGTATCCACAGGGTTGAGTCAGATGATCGAATTGATATCGAAGGTGTGCCGCGCGCCGATTTTGTGGCCGTAGAGCGTCGCCAGCAGCGGGTCATCTTCGGCGGTGTCCGGCGCCATGGCTAACTGTTCGGTTGCAGTGTTTTCCGGGTGTAGCTGCCAGCGCGGCAGGCTTTCGGCCAATCGTTCCGGTTGTTCTGCCAGTCCCCCATAAACGTCCTGCGTCGTGATGCGCCGATGGCGAAGGATTGCCAGACGCTCGCGTGTCACGCGGATTCTCTCCACCTCACGGTTAAGCGCATCAAGGATGCTGGATTGAGTGCGTACGTAACTGTCCGGGCGTCCCGGCAGGTTGTTGCGCCGGGTGCGCAGTTGGTGAGTGATGCGTTCCAGGGCTGACTCCACGACAGCAAACTCCCGTTCGGTGACCAGCGAACGCCTTGTCTCCAGCGCCTCCTGCCAACGCCGCAACACCGCCCAGCACGCCGGAATGTACGCCCCGGTCATCGAGTGGTGCCCGGCGTCGAAGATCTGCTTGAGCAACGTCGGCCGATCCGGCAGCCCGTGCTGCTGCCGGATCGCCACGTCGCACGCGGCGTGCTGGGTAATGGTGTCGCAACCTGGCTCCCACAGGATCGAAGACACCTGCTGACGCCCGAACTCCACCGGCATGGCGTGCCGCAGACTGCCATGGTGATCGTAGGCTTCCCCGGTCCAGTTGGTGATACCGGCGACGAACACCGACAGACCCACCGGCACATTGACGAACGTCAGCGCCGCCCCGGTGCCGTAGAGGTCGGCCTTGGTGTTCATCCAGCTGCCGGGCACGCTGGGCACCGGGTCGTTGTGATTGACCATGCGGTGATGCACGAGATCGGCTGCGGCCTTCACGAAATCCGCGTCACCGGCGCGGGGGGCGCCGTAGGTGTAGAGCTGGATGTTGTAGCCCTCGGGCCGGCGCCGGAGCATTTCGGACAGCAGCAATGTGATAGCGCCTCCGAGGCTGTGGCCGCAGATCAGGAGGGTTTGGCCGGTGTAGAACTTTTCGAGGTATTTGACGGCGAAGTCATAGGCTTTCTGCGCTGCTTCATAGAAGCCCCGATGTACCTGGCCGTTTCCTTCCTCAAACGGTACTTGAAGGGCATCGGCATCGCGCAAACCATCGGCGATTTTCTCGGCGGTGCCGCGAACCGCGATCAGGATCAGTTCGTCGTTGTGGGTGATGAAGGCTTGGGTGTCTGTACTTTCTTTATTACCGATGTCGTCGAGGAAGTGAACGCTGGCCGGGTGTTCCGGATCCCGTTCAGGCGTGTGCCTGTTAGCTGCATAGAGGTTCGGGTCAAACGGGATGATCTCTAGCCTTCTTGAGTACGGAACATCCTCGTATAGCGGGTAATAGGCTTTGGTCTGAGCGCTGTCGACTTTCCACAATTCCTCTCCCTTGGCCAGTGCATCGCCGAACCAGTTGCCGACGCTGGGTTGCAGCGGAAATTTAACGGATCTGGTTTCGGCGGAAGGGGTTTTGGGTTCCTGGCCGAATGGGCAGTAACTCAGGGTTGCCATCAATGCGAGCTGGTACAGGTTGAGTGCACAGAATGCCGGAGCTGTGGATAACATTGGCCGCAACGCGCGTAGCGGACGCACTTCAAGAACAGTGTGACGTTGCGGCATCAGCGCTACGCCAAGTTTTCCGTGTTCGCGCATGATTACAGCGCACCCGGAATCGAGGGGGTAATCGCGATAGACTTCGGGTGGCAGGTGCGAGGCATGCCTGACAAGATGACGGACTTCGACTTGAAAGTAGTCCGCACCGTCTGCGATTTCGGTGCGTTCGCGCCTGCGGGTGGCATTTGGGTTCAGGTAGCGGGTTGCCTCGGCTCGTACCTGAAGTTCGGTAATTTTCAGGGGGTAATGTTGCCTGCCTTGCAAACTTGAGTAGAGCTTTTCCTTTCCTTCGTACACTTGATCAAACAGCAACGATATAGGCCCCGCAAAGTGATTATCCACTCTGCCCTTGCCCGCAGCGTCCAATCTGCCCGTGTATTTATGGCCTTCCGAATCGGTGGCGATATAAGCCAGCCCGGCGTAGGGCTCACCCGAGCAGAACTCGTCGATGAGTTGGAAACTTGTCCATTTGCCACCAGCAGGACAAGTCAGCATGCGGCTACCCAACGGCGATTGCAGATCCTTTTCAAGTGATGTCATGGCGAAAACTCCTTATTCCGTGCAACTTGGATAAATGGTGCAGACTCGGCCATCGGGCATGGTGAAAGTGCTGAAGTCGGTGTAGTTGCCGTAACAAAAGGCGTACTGATCCTCAAAGTTGTCGCCCAAACATCGTTTCCAGCCATTTGGAAACTTGACCCATGTGTCTCTGAAGTAAGGCTGTTCTTCCCTCGCCAGCTTGATTTTCATCCTCACTGTTTTGCCCGGCAGTTGATCAGGGCTAAAAGCCCCGAAGGTCTTGCCATAAGCTCGTGATCCCAAGGCATCGACTGTTCTGCAATCAAGGATCTTTCTGAGAATTCGGGGTTTACCCGAGGTGCGAAACCACCACTCACACTGACCATGGAAAGTGCTTTCACCGGCTTCGTTGAAAACACCTTTGAACCGCTCCTCCAGATCATCGCGAATGAAAACCCTGGCTTCGTCACCACCGAAATCGCCCCGTGTTTTGCCATAGCTCGAATTAATCTCCAGCTCGATTCGCCTCACGACCAACGGGCACCCTTTAACCGTCTTGCGAATCGTGATTTCGGCATCCGGCTTGTAGTCCGTGCGCCACTTGCTGTTGAACACGGGTGCAAGGTTGTCGCGTCTGTCGACGGTACAGGTCTGGCCTTTCTCGGGTACGTAATAAACCGCCGCGACGTAGGCAAATCCCGGTGGCAAATCGGCAGTGAATTTGAAGGTGTTGGGCGGTTCGGTACTGCACCCTCCCAGTACCGCGAAACAGCCGATCAGACCCAGGCTTTTGAGCTGAACCTTCACGAAGGCGTCTCCCCGTTCCAGTGCTTCGAAAGCTGGTAAACCCGATCAAAGTGTTCATCCGGCGTTTCGTCGGGTCGGGCTTGCCAATGGGGCGTGGGATTCGGCGTTTGCAGGCTGTGGATCAGCAGAAACTCCAGCCGCTCCGGCGCCAGCCAGCCCCAGGTTTCGGCCAGTTCCAGTCGTTCACGCAGCCAGATGTGCGGATCCTGAACGCACGCCAACGCGGAATACGCCTGCACATGCCCGGCCAGCAAAAAGCGGTGGGCATTGGCCAGGCGAATCGCCATGGCTTGCTCGTCAGGCATCGGCAGTTGCAGCCACGGTGGTGCGTCCGGCACGGGGTAGCTGCCCGGCGCAGGGTTGTCGGTCATCTGCCAGTGCGAACCCTGCCAATAACACACGCTGATTGCCGGTCCGAGATACGCCGGCAAAGCATCCACCGGCAGATGCTCCAGCGCCCGGGTCAGCACCCGGTTGTCGTGAAAGCGGTACAGCGCCTGATGCGGACGGGCGCCGACGATCAGCCGGTCCTGCCAGTGCCTGACCCATGTCTTCAACTCGCCCTTGCCCAGGCTGGCCAGCCAGCCCCAGTGGCTGTGGGGCCTTTCGAGCAAGGCGTCGAGGCGACGGTCGTCGGGCTGGTCGAAGATGAAGATGAAGGGGCCAGTGTCCGTGAGTTCGGCGATTACGGTTTCACTGTAGACGCCGACGTACTGGTCGTATCGGCTGCTTTTCAACCAGCGCTGGCGCATGTCGCGCTCGTTCTGCGAGTCGAACACCAGGCACAGGAGGCGATCGGCACGGTGTTGCTCGGTCAGCCATTGCAGCACAAGGGAGTCGGTCATGCGGCAGCCCCCTGGATCGCGCACTCACCCGCACGGCAGGCTTCGCAGATCGGGCAGAAATCCGCGCTCAGGGTTTTGCTGGCGGCCATCAATGCCTGTTGCGAGGGTGCGACCAATGGCGGCAAAGGTGCGGGAGCCGACAGGTCTTCAATAGCGTCGGGCTGCAACAGCGGGGCTCGTAACAAGGGCACTGGTGCGCCGCCGATCAGCAGGTCGCTGCTGCCGTAAAGACCGCTGTGGTCGAGGACAAAATGCTCGCCACCGACCTTCAGGCTGATGCTTTTTCCGGCTTCCAGCACCAGATGTTCGCCGGCGCTGAAGCACACTTGCCCGGCGGCTTCGGCCGTCAGCGATTGACCGGCCTTGATGTGGCTGCTTTCGCCGACATGCAGGTAGTCGTTGGCCTTGAGCCGGGTCTTGCGATCACCGGCAACGGTGCGGTGTTCTTCGGCATCGAATACGCTGATGCTGTTGCCCTTGATGGTTTCCCGGCGTTCATGGCCGACCTCCAGGTGACTGTCGTTCTCGACTTTCAGCTGAAGATCGCGCTGGGCACGCAGGTAAATCTGTTCCTGGCCTGCGCGGTCTTCGATCATCAGCTCGTTGAAGCCCGTACTGTCCGGCGAGCTGCGGGAGCGAAACACGCTGCGGGTCTTGTGCGCCGGCAACTCGTAGGGCACCGGGTTGGCGCTGTTCGCCAGGCAGCCGCTGATTACCGGATGGTCGGGATCGCCGTGGAGAAAGGTCACCAGCACTTCCATGCCCACGCGCGGGACGACCACGCTGCCATGGGCATTGCCGGCCCAGCCCGAGGCCACTCGCAGCCAGCAACTGCTTTTGTCGTTATGGCGAGCCTCGCGATCCCAGAAGAACTGCACCTTGACCCGGCCGTACCGGTCGCAATGGATTTCCTCGCCTTCCGGGCCGGTGACCACGGCGGTCTGGACACACCCGATGTTCGGTTTCCTGTAACGCAACGGCGGGCGATGGATTGCGTCCCACGGGGAGGCCTGGAAATGGTTGCGATAACCCTGTGGAAAGTCGCTTTTATCATCGTCGGCGATGTCGTCGCCGTGTTCTTCGAGTACCTGAGGCTGTTTGCCTTCGTGCCGGATTTCGGTCAGCAGCCACAGTTCATTCAATGCCGGATCGGGATGTTCGGCCAGCGACAGAAAATGCCCCGACACCAGTGCCGGTTCGTTGCTGTCGCCTTCGCAAAGGCGGCCATCGCTGCGGTAGCGCTCCAGGGCCCGCCGGGCGAGCTGCCTGCCATGCTCACGGTCAAGGTATCGTCCCGGATATTCGAAGACCTCAAGATCAGGCTGGGGGTGTTCGTCAGATGCCCTGCTGCCCGCCTCAAGTGCTATCCGCGCCTTTTTAAAGTCATAGGCGCGGCTGGAGGCATGGTTGGGTCGGGTTTCGAGACGGTAGTCGAAGCGCTGGATCACCGGCCTGTCGGCGACCATGGCGTTGTGCGGTTTAAAGCGAGTTGGCCGAGAGAGGCGGGGAAACATAGTCTGGTCGTCGCCAAAGACCAGCAGGTGCCTGTCGCGGCTGTGCCGGAAGTGGTAGTGCAGGCCGTCCTCCTGGCACAGGCGCTGGATAAAGTGCAGGTCCGATTCGTTGTACTGCACGCAATATTCACGATCCGGCAACGGTTCGCCGAGCTTGAACTGGTAGAGGTCAGCGTGAATGCCATGTTCTTCGAGAATCTGCGCGAGTATTCGTGGCACGCTCAGGTTCTGGAAAATCCGTTGATTGATGCGATGACGCAGATTGGCCAGCCGAGGGGCCAGGGTCAGGCTGTATCGCGTCAATCGCTTGCCGATGCCACCCCGGGCGATGTGCTGGATCTGCCCGTGGATGCCGTGGCCTTGATCATCGAAAGCCAGAAAGGCCCGTTGGTGCATCAGGCCTGGAAGATCGGCATCCGGTCTGGTGCTGACCAGTTCGACCTTGAAGGAAAAAGGTTCGCTGATGGATTCGGTGCCGGTGAAGGAAAGCACCTGAAAGTCGTGTTTAAAATCGTCGGTCGTGAGGCGAAAACGAGCATTGGCATTGAACATCCGTTGTTCCTTGTCCTGTGACGGATTCGGAACAACGCTAACAAGGTCATCCGGGAAATGATGTCGGACGTTTCCCAATAAAGTCGGTTTAAGTGCCCGGATTACAAGGCTCTAGTGCTGTTCCTACATCTTTCTCCTACGTTGTTTCGCGCAGATTTTGTAGGGGGACGGTGGCGCATCAGTTGAAGGAAATACAGAAATAGCCCAACTGCGGATCCCGCCCCATCGCAGGCACCCGCGACACGAAGATGTCCTCCACTCGCCCGAGCTCCGGCAGCTCCAATGCGCACAGACCGTCGACGAACTCGGTCGGCACCAGGCTGTTGAATTCGAGGCAGAAGGGCATGCGTTCGCTGTAGCGGGTTTTTGCCGCAGGGACTTCTTCGAGGTATTCGATTTGAATCGGCAGCGCTGTGCCATCCGGCAGGTGCAGCGTGTGTTGTTGTCCCAGCAATGCCTGGGCGTGTTGGATTTGAACCGCTTGCAGCATGGTCTGACTCCAGTGACGAGAGAAACGGCCGGGGGCCCGAAGCCCCCGGCGGTTGTTCAGTTGCGCGAAGGGAAGAGGCCGTTCAGGGCAATGCTGAAGTTGAGGACCAGATAAGGGTTCATGATGCCCAGTGGCTGGCTGCCACCTGTGGAGGAAATGTCCCCGGTGACGGTGGTGGTCAGGCCTTTGATGGGAACCGGCGTGGCACCTTGGGCGTCCGAATAGATGTTCGCCGAACCTGGGCCGCCACCGGAGGCGCCGATGTACGAGTTGGTAGCGGTTGGCGTTGTCGCCGGATTGCTCGCGGGCACGGCCAGTTTCAAGGCTGTGTTGGCGGTGAGACCGGTCATGGCGTGCGTATGATTGGGCATGTTGGCAATGGTGGCGGTCACACTTTCGGTGCCGGACACTTCACCGATGACACGTGGCGTCAGCCCCAGTCCGGCGCCCTGAGCGATCATCGTGCGACCTTGCAGGTTGGGCAACTGAAAGTTGGTCGTGCCGTTGCCGCCGTAGAAAGTGCCCAGCAACGCGAACAGCGCGTTGTATTGCGCAATGGAAAGCGTCTGCCCATTACACAAGGCCCAGCCATTGGGAGCGAAGTTGAAGGCGAACGGTTGAATCGTACCCATAAAGACTTCCATGGTTCCTCATCCTTCTGTTATGTGGTCGGCGCGCCGCGCGGTAGCCTTTACTGCCGGGCAGGTCGAAACGCTTTACTGACTCCTTCCATTTGCGCGGGCAGGTCACGCCAAGCCGTAGCGTAGACCCGGATCGACGGACTTGCCGGACGTCGTCGTGGCCGCGCGTCGGCTTCGGCTCTGGCCTACAGTGTGCGCAACGAATGGCCCTGTTTTTTACTTGGAATACCGTAAGGGAAGGTTGATGGAAGCGCGTCGCGAGACTCCGCTGGGGGATACCCAGGACCCGTTTGCCGCACCGAATGCAGGTGTCCGGCGTTTGCTGCGCTGGGCTCGCCAGCAGTGGCTGATACCGATTTTGCTGTTGGCGACGGTCGTGCGTTTTTATGACCTGACCGCCGCTGCGATCTGGGGCGATGAAGGCTCAAGCCTGCTGCTGGCGAACTATTCACTGGGCGGCATCTGGGAACACGCTGCGTTCGACGTGCATCCGCCGTTTTACTTCATGCTGCTGCATGGCTGGATCGGGTTGTTCGGCGACGGCATCCTGTCGATCCGCAGCCTCAGCGCCCTGGCTGGCATTGCCACGGTCGGGCTGGGGGTGTGCCTGGTCGATCGGCTGGCCACCCGTCGTGCCGCGATCATCGCCGGGGTGCTGCTGGCGCTGCTGCCGACTGCGGTGCGCTACAGCCAGGAAGTGCGCATGTACTCGCTGCTCGGGTTGCTGCTGATCGCCACCACCCTGGCGTTGATCTGCTGGGTCAGGCGCCCGCAGCGTCGCCGGTATCTGGTGATCTATGCGCTGCTGATGAGCGCCGCGTTGTACACCCATTATTTCGCGGTGCTGGCGGCACTGAGCCACTGGCTGTACCTGGGGCTGATCCGCCTGCTGCCGGGTTATCGCCTGCGGCATATCCAGCGCAAGGACTGGTGGCTGGCCAATCTGGCGATCGTCGCGCTTTACCTGCCGTGGCTGCCGAACCTGCTCGATCTGACGCAACACATGGAAGAGCTCAAGGCCGGTGGCGATGTCGGCTGGGAAGACCCGGTGACCCTCTCTTCGCTGCCGTCGATGATCTGGTTGTGGCTGATCCAGAACGAGGGTGATCACCTGCCCTTGCTGCTGTTCTGCGGCGTACCGTTGGCCTTGCTGGTGCTGGCCGGCCTGGCAATCGCCCGCGACCGCAGCGTCAATCATGGCAGTGTGTTGCTGGCGCTCTACACCGGTGTGCCGTTGTTTCTGGTGTTCGGCGTGTCATTCATCAGCCCGGTGTTCATCGAGCGCTACCTGACCGCCTACGCACTGGGGTTGCCGATGCTGTTGGCGCTGGCCATCGACCGTTTGTACAGCCGCGCTCGCGTGCTGGCGGTGGCGGTGCTGGTGTCGTTCGTCGGTGTCGAAATGGTGGGTGTGAACACCAATGCCACGGTTGACCCACACGACCAGTTCAACGTCATGGTCGATCACATCAACCGCCACTTCGTCAGCGGTGACCGGATCATCACCAGCGACATGCTCTGGTACTTGAGTTACGTCTACTACAACCGCACTGACGCTCAAGTGCGGCTGTATACACCGCCCGCCGCCGATGGTCGCTCGACGCGTCCGAACCACTACGGTTTCGGCACGCTGGTATCCGATGATGTCTATCTGGATCGGTTGGGGGATCTGCCCAAGGACAGTGCCCGGGTCTGGTTGATCGGCGATCTGGACGTGGAAGTACCGGATCCTTTCGTGCCCTTGCCGCCGACCTGGCAGTTGCGTGATCAGACCCAGGCCGGCGGCGCGAAAGCGCGACTTTTCGTTCTGGAAAAGGACGATCGTACCAACGGCAAATGACTTAAACGCTTCACCTAACTGTTCGCGATAAAAAATGGTCGTACAAGTCCGTTTTGCTCTATTTTGATATCAAAACACTACTAGTCGAAAGGGTATTGTTGGACTACGCTCACCGGACAAAAGGACTTACAAATACGGTGAAGGGATGCAGCAGTTCCACTTTATCTCCGGCTTGCCGCGCTCAGGTTCTACCCTGCTTTCTGCGATCCTTCTGCAGAACCCGCGCTTTCATGCCGGCATGACCAGCCCGGTCGGCGCCCTGTTCTCCGGTGTCCTTGAACAATGCAGCGCCGGCAGCGAATTCGGCGCGGTGATCGACACCGAGATGCGCCGTCGTCTGCTGCGCGGGCTGTTCGACTCCTACTACGCCGACAAGGCCGACAAACCGGTGGTGTTCGACACCAATCGGCAGTGGAGCTCGCGCCTGCCGGCCATCAACGACCTGTTCCCGAAAGCCAAAGTCATCGCCTGCGTGCGCAACGTCGCGTGGGTGATGGACAGCCTGGAACGGTTGTACCGCGCCAATCCCTATGAAAACACCAAGCTGTTCGGCGATGCCGTCGAGCGCAATACGGTCTACAGCCGCTGCGAAACCCTGGCCCAGCGCAATCGCCTGGTGGGATTTGCCTGGGCAGCGCTCAAGGAAGCCTATTACGGCGAACACGCCGACTCGCTGCTGATCGTCGATTACGACTTGTTGACCCAGGCCCCGGAGCGCGTGCTGCGGCTGGTCTACGACTTCATCGGCGAGCCCTGGTTCGAGCACGATTTCGAGCACCTGGCCTATGACGCGCCAGAGTTCGACCAGGCCCTTGGCGTGGCCGGTCTGCACAAGGTCAAACCCAAGGTCGCCCTGCAGTCCCGGCGCACGATTCTGCCGCCGGACCTGTTCAAGCAATACGCCGATTTGTCCTTTTGGCTCGATGGCTCAGCCAGCGCTGCCAATGTGATTCGTATGAAGTCCGACGCCGCGATCAGTTGATCGCGGCGTTTTTCATTGATGCGTTTACAACTGTTCGAGTCCGGGTGAGCAACATGTGGTGGAGCAAGCAAAAGTCGCGGGTAACCGAAGGCCAACGGACGCTGGCTGCGCCGCTGATCATGTCGCTGGAACCGCGCATGCTGTTCGACGGCGCCGTCGCGGCCACTGTCGCTGACACAGCCGCCCAGGCTGATAGCCATCCCACTGCCGATGCGGCCAAGGCGCCGACGGCCGATCATCCGGTGGCGAGCAAGGACACCCACGGCCAGGCCGATGCCACGCCTGCCGCCAGTCCGGTCGCCGTGCCGGGCCAGAGCGTGGTGTTCGTCGATTCTCGGGTCAAGGATGCCGACAGCCTGCTCAAAGGCGTCGCTCCTGGCACGCAGGTGGTCAAGCTCGACGCGAGCAAGGACGGCTTGCAGCAGATCGCTGATTATCTCGACCAGCATTCGGGCGTCAGCTCGGTGCAGATCATTGCCCACGGCAATGCCGGTGACCTGTGGCTGGGCAACAGCTATCTGTCGGCGGACAACGTCGCGCAACGCAGCGCGGTGCTGGCGGAAATCGGCAAGGACATGAACGTCGGCGGCGACATCCTGATCTACGGCTGCTACACCGCCGAGGGTGACCGCGGTCTTAGTTTCGTCGATTCCCTGGCGCAACTGACCGGCCGCGACGTGGCGGCTTCGAACAACCGCACCGGCGTGGGTGGCGACTGGGATCTGGAAATCGCCACGGGCAAGATCGAGAGCGCCAACGTGTTGTCGACCCTGTCGATGAGCGAATACCAGTGGGGCCTCGCCACCTGGACTGCCACCAACAATGCGAACACCGGCGTCGGCTCGCTGCGCGCAGCCCTGGCGTCTGCGCAGAACGGCGACATCGTGACCTTCAGCACCGGCATGACGGTGCAGCTCACTTCGGAATTGCTGATCAACAAGAGCATCACGGTCGATGGTGACCTGAACAACGACGGTGTCGCCGACGTTACGCTCGATGGCCAGTACAAGACCCGGGTGGTTGAAGTCACCTCCGGCAGTACGGTGACGCTCGATGGTCTGGTGATCACCCGGGGCCTGGTCTCGGGCAACGGCGGCAATGGCGGCTACGGCGCAACCGGCGCTATGGGCGGCGGGATTTTCAACGCTGGCATCCTGACCCTGAACAACGTTTCGGTCACCGGCAACGCGGCAGCGGGTGGCGGCGGCGGTGGTGGCGTCACGGGCGCCAACTACGGCGGCGGCGGTGGTGGTGGCGGTGGTCTTGGCGGTCAGGGCGGCGGCCATGGCGGTACTGCCGGGCCGGGCACCGGTACGCTGGGCGGCCAGGCCGGCAGCGGAGGTGTCGGCGGTTACGGTGGCGGTTACGACGCGACGCACATGGGCGGGCGCGGCGGCTCCACCACGGGCGGCGCCGGCGGTGTCGGCGTGTCCTATTACAGTAATGGCGGCAACGGCGGCACAGCCAACAACGGCACCATTTCCATTGGCGGTGGCGGTGGCGGTTCCGGCTGGGACAAGGTCGGCGGCGCAGGCGGCAACGCGGCTGGCGGCATTTACAACGCCTCCACCGGCACCCTGAAAATCGTCGGCACGTCTGTCATCAGCAACAACATCGGTGCGGGTGGTGGTGGCGGTGGCGGTAGCGGTCAGGGCAGCAACAATCTGAACGGCGGTGACGGCGGACGAGGTGTCGGCGCGATCTGGAACCAGGGCGGCACGGTGCTGATCACGGCCTCCAACTTCAGCTCCATCACTGGCAACGCGGCCGGCAGCGGTGCCGGTGGCGCCGAACTGGGCGGCGGTGTGACGGGCTCTGTACCGCTGGCCTTCGCGGCGATCTACAACAACGGCGGCACGCTCAACACCGCCTATGTGGAACCACCGACCGCGACCATCGTGATGTCGGACACAGCGCTGAAAATCGGCGAAACCTCGCTGGTGACCATTACTTTCAGCCGGGCAGTGAGCGGTTTCACCAACGCCGACCTGACGATTGCCAACGGCACGCTGACAGCGGTCAGCAGCAGCGACGGCGGCCTGACCTGGACAGCGACCTTCACCCCGACCAACAACATTACCGACAGCACCAACCTGATTACCCTCGACAACACCGGAGTGAATGCGATCAGCGACGGCGTGGCGGGCGTCGGCACCACCAGTTCCAGCAACTACGCGATCGATACTGCACGCCCGACCGTGACCATCGTGATGTCCGACACGGCGTTGAAGATCGGCGATACCTCGCTGGTAACCTTCACGTTCAGCGAAGCAGTGACCGGTTTCACCAACGCCGACCTGACCATCGCCAACGGCACGCTGAGCGCGGTGAGCAGCAGCGACGGTGGTATCACCTGGACCGGGACCTTCACCCCGACCGCCAGCATCACCGATACCACCAACCTGATCTCCCTGGACAACACCGGTATCGCTGACCTGGCCGGCAACGCCGGCAGCGGCACGACGGATTCGGCCAATTACGTGATCGACACAGTGCGGCCGACCGCGACCATTGTCGTGGCCGACAGCAATCTGGCGGCGGGCGAAACCTCGCTGGTGACCATCACCTTCAGCGAAGCGGTCAGCGGTTTCACCACCGCCGACATGACAGTGGCCAACGGCACCCTGACCGGCCTGAGCAGCAGCGACGGCGGCATCACCTGGACCGCCACGCTCACGCCGACCACCAACATCACCGACACCACCAACCTGGTCACCCTGGACAACACCGGGGTCGTCGATCTGGCCGGCAACGCCGGCAGCGGCACCACCAACTCCAACAACTACGCCATAGACACCGCACGGCCGACCGCGACCATCGTGGTCGCAGACACCGCGCTGAAAATCGGCGAAACCTCGCTGGTGACCATCACCTTCAGCGAAGCGGTCACCGGTTTCACCAATGCCGACCTGACCATCGCCAATGGCACGCTGACAGCGGTCAGCAGCAGCGACGGCGGCATCACCTGGACGGCGACGTTCACGCCGACCGCCAGCATCACCGACGCGACCAACCTGATCACGCTGAACAATACCGGCATCGCTGACCTGAACGGCAACGCCGGCACCGGTACCACCGATTCGAACAATTACGCCATCGACACCCAGCGTCCGACCGCGACGATCGTGGTAGCCGATAACAACCTGAAAATCGGCGAAACCTCGCTGGTGACCATCACCTTCAGCGAAGCGGTAACAGGCTTCACCAACGCCGACCTGACCATCGCCAACGGCACGTTGAGCGCGGTCAGCAGCAGCGACGGCGGCATTACCTGGACCGCGACGTTCACCCCGAGCGCCAACATCACCGATGCCACCAACCTGATCACACTGGACAATACCGGCGTCGCTGACCTGGCCGGCAACGCCGGCAGCGGCACCGTCGATTCCGGCAACTACGCCATCGACACCCAGCGCCCGACCGCGACCATCGTGGTCGCCGACAGCAACCTGACGGCCGGCGAGACGACACTGGTGACCTTCACCTTCAGCGAAGCGGTGACCGGCTTCACCAACGCCGACCTGGTGGTGGCTAACGGCACTCTGACGGCGGTGAGCAGCAGCGACGGCGGTATCACCTGGACCGCGACCTTTACACCGAACGTGGGCGTCAACGACGCGACCAACCTGATCGCGCTGGCCAATACCGGCATCGCCGACCTGGCGGGCAATGCCGGCAGCGGCACGACCAACTCCAACAACTACACCATCGACACCGTAGTGCCGACCGCGACCATCATCGTGTCCGACCCCAGTCTGAAGATCGGCGAGACCTCGCTGGTGACCATTACCTTCAGCGAAGCGGTGACCGGTTTCACCAACGCCGACCTGACGATTGCCAACGGCACGTTATCGGCGGTGAGCAGCAGCGACGGCGGCATTACCTGGACGGCAACGTTCACACCGACCACCAACATCACCGACGCCACCAACCTGATCACGCTGGACAATTCCGGTGTTCAAAACCTGTCAGGCAATGCCGGTAGCGGCACCACCGACTCGAACAATTACTCGATCGACACTCAGCGTCCGACCGCCACCATTGTGGTCGCCGACACCGCGCTCGGCGTCGGCCAGACTTCGCTGGTGACCATCACCTTCAGCGAAGCGGTCACCGGTTTCACCAACGCCGACCTGACCATCGCCAACGGTACGCTGAGCGCGGTGAGCAGCAGCGATGGCGGCATTACCTGGACGGCGACTTTCACCCCGGCGGCAGGCATCACCGACACTACCAACCTGATCACGCTGGACAATACCGGCATCGCCGATCTGGCGGGCAACGCCGGCAGCGGCACCACCGACTCCAACAACTATGCGGTCGACAGTCAGCGTCCGACGGCGACTATTGTCATGACCGACAGTGACCTGCGTCCCGGCGAAACCGCACTGGTGACTATCACCTTCAGCGAGGCCGTGACCGGATTCGACAATTCCGACCTGAGCGTTGCCAACGGCACACTGAGCAACGTTTCGTCGAGCGACGGCGGCATTACATGGACGGCCACGTTCACGCCGAATATCGGCATCACCGACCTCACCAACCTGATTGTCCTGAACAACACCGGCATCACCGACTTGGCCGGCAACACCGGTACCGGCACCACCAGTTCGGCCAACTATCAGATCCATACCCAAGTGCCGACCGCCACCATCGTGGTGGCTGACACTTCGCTCAAGGCCGGAGAAACCTCGCTGGTGACCATCACCTTCAGCGAGGCGGTCAGTGGCTTCGACAACAGCGACCTGACCATTGCCAACGGTACGTTGAGCAATGTCAGCAGCAGCGACGGTGGTATCACCTGGACGGCGACCTTCACCCCGACGGCCAATGTCACCGACGCCACCAACCTGGTCAGCCTGAATAACGCCGGGGTGGCCAACCTGTCGGGCAACAGTGGCATCGGCACCACCGATTCCAACAATTTCGCCATCGACACCGCGCTGCCGACCGCGACTATCGTGGTCGCCGACAATCGCCTGGGCATCGGT
Source organism: Pseudomonas sp. SDO52101_S400 (assembly GCF_054071635.1). Taxonomy (NCBI): domain Bacteria; kingdom Pseudomonadati; phylum Pseudomonadota; class Gammaproteobacteria; order Pseudomonadales; family Pseudomonadaceae; genus Pseudomonas; species Pseudomonas sp. SDO52101_S400. The sequence goes on from NZ_JBSVWF010000037.1 coordinate 25,663, forward strand.
GAAACCACCACCGTGACCATCACCTTCAGTGAAGCGGTGAGCGGGTTCGATCTGTCGGACATCAGCGTGGCCAACGGAGCACTGTCGAACCTGACCAGCAGTGACGGCGGCGTGACGTGGACGGCGACTTTCACCCCGACAGCCGGTGTCAACGACGCGACCAACCTGATTCTGATCGACACCGCAGGTGTCCAGGATCTGGCCGGCAACGCCGGGGCGAGCATCGCGATCTCCAACAACTACATCCTCGACGCTTCCCGGCCGACGGTGAGCATCGTGGTCGCCAACCCGCATCTGGGCATCGGTCAGAGCACCACGGTGACCTTCACCTTCAGCGAGGCGGTGAGCAATTTCGACCTGTCGGACCTGAGCGTGACCAACGGTGACCTGAGCAACCTGACCAGCAGCGATGGCGGCAAGACCTGGACTGCGACCTTCACACCGACCGCGAATGTCACCGACCCAAGCAATTTCATTGCCCTGGACACCAGCAACGTCACCGACCTGGCGGGCAACGCCGGCAGCACGGTGGCCGTGTCGAACAACTATGCCCTCGACAGTGAACTGCCGACCGCCACTGTTGTGGTCGCCAATCCGAACCTGGGCGTCGGCCAGACCTCGCAGGTGATCATCACCTTCAACGAAGCGGTGACCGGTTTCGATCTGTCGGACCTCAGCGTGGCAAACGGCACCTTGTCCAACCTGAGCAGCAGCGACGGCGGCAAGACCTGGACCGCGACCCTGACGCCGAATGCCAACGTCAACAGCACCAGCAATGCGATCAGCGTGAACAGCGCCGGGGTCAGCGATCTGTCCGGGAACAGCGGCAGCGGTGTCAGCAGTTCCGGCAATTACGTGATCAATACGGTGCCGGCAGTGCCACCGACTTCACCGTCAGTCGTGGTGACGCCGGATCCGGAGTTCCGCAGTAGCGATCCGGTTGTGGCGCCGCCACTGCCGAACGTCCCTCTGCAACCCATCGTCTTCACACCGCCCACCGGCGATCTCGGCTCACCGCTGACTTTTGCGCCGTTGTTCGAACAACGGGTGATCGGCAACGGCATCCGTCCACTGGGCGACATTTTCATCAACCACGGTGCGTTGAGCCCGAGTTTCATTGCCCAGGTCTTCACCAGCAGCGACAGCGGCGGTGACGGTTCCGGCCATGGCTTCCTCGGATTCGGCGGCGGCGATGGCGGAGTGTTCGGTACCAGTACGCTGTCGAGCCTGTTCAATCAGGACAGCGGCGCCGAGCGGGATTCGCTGAACGCTTTCGACAGCCACTCGATCCGGGGTGGGGATGTGTCCCAAGGCCTGCGCGGTGTCTTCGGTGCGCCGACCCTCGGTCAGCAACTGCAACAGATCAAGGACAGCGAGCAGCACCGGGTCGACAACCTGGCCGCAGCTCTGCAACAGGTCGGCATCAGCGAAATATCGGCCTGATAAACCATAACAATTCAACAATGTGCGGGACCTAGGGGCGATCCAGGGATGAAGAAAAGTCAGAAGTTGTTCGGCGCCAGCCTGCTGGCGCTGGCGATCAGCGGATGTGCAGTCACCAGTGAACCGATCGAACGCAGCGTCAGTGAGCAACGGGCCCGAGCCGACCTGCAAACCATGTACAAGGGCCAGGAACCGCTGCGCGGTCCGCTGACGCTGCACCAGGCCATGGCCCGTGCCGTGAAATACAACCTCGAAGGTCGCTTGAAGATCATGGAGGAAGCGCTGGCCAAGCGGCAGCTCGACCTCGCCAGTTTCGACATGCTGCCGCGCATGGCGCTGGACGCCGGTTACGTCGGGCGCAACAACGTCAGCGCCTCCAGCAGCCAGAGCGTGCGCACCGGCACCCAGTCCCTGGAACCGTCGACTTCCCAGGACCGCGACCGCAACGTCGCCGACCTGACCATGGTCTGGAACGTCCTCGACTTCGGTGTCAGCTACATCAACGCCAAACAACAGGGCGACCAGCGTCTGATCGTTCAGGAGCGCCGGCGCAAGGTGATCAACACCATCGTTCAGGACGTGCGCTCGGCCTATTGGCGAGCGATGGCGGCCGAACGTCTGCTCAAGCAGATCGACAGCCTGATGGCGCGGGTCGACGCTGCCCGACGCAACAGCGAAAGCATGAGCGAGCAGCGCATCGGTGATCCGGTGCAGTCCCTCGGTTACCAGCGTTCGCTGATCGAAGCCACCCGGCAGCTGGAAGAGCAGCGCCGCGCGTTGTCGCTGGCGAAAACCGAACTGGCGACCCTGATCAACCTGCCGATGGGCACCAACCTGACGCTGGCCACCGACGACGGTTATCAGATCCCGGAACTCAAAGTCGATATCGCCAAACTGGAACAGGAAGCCCTGACCAGCCGTCCGGAACTGCGTGAGCAGGATTATCAGACCCGAATCAGCGCCGCCGAAACCCGCAAGGCCATGTTGCGAATGCTGCCGGGCCTGGAGTTTTCCGCCGGCGGGCACTACGACAGCAACTCGTTCCTGGTGAACGACCGCTGGGCCGACTATGGCGTGAAAGTGACCTGGAACCTGTTCAACGTGATCTCCGCCCCGGCGGCCATCGACGTAGCCAAGGCCGGTGAAGAAGTTGCCACCGCGCGCCGTCAGGCCATGTCGATTGCGGTACTGGCGCAGTTGTACGTGGCCAACGCCAACTATCAGGAGGCGCTGCGTCAGTTCAAGACCAACCAGCAACTGTCGGACATCGACGGGCAAATCGTCGGTCAGTTGCGCAATCGCCATCAGGCGGCGGGCATCGGCGAACTGGATCTGATCCAGGGCGAACTGAACAACCTGCAAGCGGACTTGCGTCGCGACCTGTCCTACGCCGATCTGCGTAATGCCTATGGTCAGATCTTTGCCAGTGCCGGGCTCGATCCGTTGCCGGATCAGGTGCAGTCGACCGAAGTGCAGTCGATCGCCACGGCGCTGGCCAACCGTGAAGCAGCGTGGGCGTCGGGGGATATTTCGGTGCCGGTGGCCCATGCCTCCGCGAAGTGATGTGCTGGCGCCGACCGCCAGCATCAGCCGTGCACAGCGCGAGGCCCGCAATGGCCATCGCGGCACGGCCGTGTTGCTGACCGGTTTGCCGGCGGCGGGCAAATCGACCCTGGCTCAGGCGCTGCATGCCGAACTCTTCGAGCGAGGCCTGCAAAGTCTGGTGCTCGACGGCGATGGCCTGCGCGTCGGACTCAATCGCGATCTGGGATTCACCGATGCCGACCGGCTGGAAAACATCCGCCGGGCCAGTGAGCTGGCAGCGCTGCTGGTGGAGAACGGGCAGATCGTGATTCTGGCGATGATCGCGCCGCTGGTGGAGTTGCGCGAAGTGTTCGCGCAGCGCCTGGGTTATGACTATCGCGAAGTCTGGTGCAGTGCGGCGCTGGCGGTGTGCGAACAGCGCGACCCGAAAGGGCATTACGCTCGGGCGCGACGGGGCGAGCTGGCCGGGTTTACCGGTGTGTCGGCACCTTACGAGCCTCCGGCTCAGGCTTCATTGGTGCTCGATACCGGAACACTGACGGTCGAGGCTTGCCTTGATCGTTTGCTGACCTGGCTCGGCGAATCCGCGGTGTTGCCCAGGACATGAGCCGTCCGGCGTTTTCTCGGTTGCCGATAGCGGTGGATCTGCCGCTGCTGTTGCAGGCGTTGGCGGCGATTGAACACGATGCCTGGCGCGGCCATTTCAACACGGCCTATTTCGCGGGCGACTGGAGCGGCGTCGCGCTGATTTCCGCATCCGATGCGCTGACCGAACTGTCGCCCGGCACCGCCGATCCCGTGCAACGCGCTCCTTGGTTGAATGACCCTCGCTGGCAGCAAGCGCTGCAGGATCTGCCGCTGGAAATCGTCAGTGCGCGACTGCTGCGACTTGGCCCCGGCGGACAGATTCACGAACATCGTGACTACGATCTCGACGGTGAGAACGCCGACTTGCGCCTGCATATCCCGCTGCTCAGCCCGCCCGCCGTGGACTTCTGGCTCGACGGTCTGCGCATGCCGATGTCAGCGGGCGAGTGCTGGTTTCTCGACCTCGCTCGGCCGCATCGGGTCGACAATCGCGACAGTACAGCACGCATTCATCTGGTTCTCGATTGCCGTCCCGGCGCCTGGCTGGAGCAGATGATTGCCGACGGTTTGTCGAGTACGCCGCAGCCTGACGCCGAGGATTCGGCGTTGCAGCGCTTTCAGCGTCTGCTGGCCGGGGATCCTTCGTTGTCGGCTGCTTTGCAGGGACTGCGCGATCCCGAATCGTTCATCAGCCAGACACTGGCGCTGGCCGCCGAGCGCGGCTTGTCATTCTCCCGGGAAGAACTGCACGCGGCGATGCGCAACGGGCGCCGGTCATGGAATGAACAATGGCGAGCCTGAATTTCGACGGCTGGCTGCCGATCCGGATCTGGAAAAGCGCCGGCCAATGGCAGGTGGACTGGTGCTGGTTTGGCGATACGCCACTGCATCAGCCTTTTTTCCGCGATGCGGTGGAAGAAGCGCTGAGGCTGCCGTTCAATCAGGCGTTTCGCCGGCAAACACCCTTGTCGGCGCTCGCGGATTGGCAGGCGCTCAGTCCTGGCCTGGCGCCGAGCGCTTTCATTCTCCACGCCTCTCGTTGCGGTTCGACGCTGATCAGCCAGATGCTCGCCCGACTCGACGATCACATCGTGATCTCCGAACCGCCGCCCCTCGATGCCTTGCTGCGCAGCGATCTGCCGGCCGACGAGCGTCGTGCGGCGATCATGGGTTTGCTCTCGGCCTACGGTCAGCGCCGACGCGGGATGGAGCAACGACTGGTGATCAAGCTCGACGCGTGGAACATCGGCGAATGGCCCGTGCTGCGCGACTGCTTCCCCGATACACCATGGTTGTTTGTCTATCGCGATCCGCTGGAAATCGCCGTTTCGCATCTGCGTCGTCCGGGCATGCACATGGTGCCGGGGATGCTCGGCGAATGTGTGCTGGATGACGACCTGCCATTTGAAGGGCGTGAGGATTTCATCGCCCGGAGGCTGGGACGTCTGCTGGAAGCGGGGCGCTTGCACTGCGCTGATTTCGATGGGCTGGCGGTGAATTACAGCGAGTTGCCTGGGGCGATGGCGGGGCGGTTGGCGAGGTTTTTTCAATTGAGCCCCGAGCAGTTTGAACAAGCGCTGGCAGGCTCGGCGCAGCATGCGAAACAGCCCTCACAGGCGTTTGTCGCCGATGGCGAAAGCAAACGCCGTGAGGCTTCCACGCTGTTGCAGACACAAGTGGAACGTTGTGCGCGAGCACCTTACGAAGAGCTGGAGCTTTTACGACTTGGCCGACAGATCCGCCATCCCCTTGAGCAATTCGATCGGTAACGGAAAGACGATGGTCGAACTCTTGTCGCCGGCAATCGAGCTCAAAGTCTGCATGTAGCGCAGCTGCATGGCGCCCGGTTGGCGGCCGAGCATTTCGGCGGCCTGCATGAGTTTCTCCGAAGCCTGCAATTCGCCTTCGGCGTGGATCACTTTGGCTCGCCGTTCCCGTTCGGCTTCGGCCTGTTTGGCGATGGCGCGCACCATCGATTCGTTGAGGTCGACGTGTTTGATCTCGACGTTGGCGACCTTGATGCCCCAGACGTCGGTCTGGGCATCGAGCACTTGCTGGATGTCGATATTCAGGCGTTCGCGTTCGGCCAGCAGTTCGTCCAGCTCATGTTTACCGAGCACCGCACGCAGGGTGGTCTGGGCCAATTGGCTGGTGGCCATGAGGAAGTCCTCGACCTGGATGATCGCTTTTTGCGGGTCGAGCACCCGGAAGTACAGCACCGCGTTGACCTTGACCGAGACGTTGTCGCGGGTGATCACATCCTGCGGCGGCACATCGAGGACGATGGTGCGCAGATCGACCCGGACCATTTGCTGCACCACCGGAATCAACAGGATCAGCCCCGGTCCCTTGACCTGCCAGAAGCGCCCGAGCTGGAACACCACGCCACGTTCGTATTCACGCAGGATGCGGAACGTCGAGCCGGCCAGGGCAATGAGCAACAGCAGCAGCGCGACAAAACCGATTTGCAGACCCATGATCACTCTCCGAGCGGTGCCGCGTCAGCCGCGGCCACTTGCAGCAACAAGCCCTTGCGCCCGACTACCCGCACCGGTTGCCCGGCATGCAGCGGTGTGGCGCTCAAAACTTGCCAGCGTTCTCCTTGCAATTGCACCCAGCCGTTGCGGGCATCCTGTGGCTGCACCACCGTCACGGCCGTCACGCTGCCGAGCAGGCCGGCGTCGCCGCTGACTGGACGGCGCGGTCGAGTCTTCAAGGCGCGGATCAGCAGCGCAATCAACAGCAGGGCGCTGACCAACCCGAGGCCGATCATCATCGGCACCGGCAGCTCGGCGTTGCTCAGGATCAGCGCACCGATCACGAACATGACGATCCCGCCCAGGCCGATCACGCCATAGTTGGGCAGCGCGGCTTCGGCGATCAGGAACGCGATACCCAGGGTGATCAGCCACAGGCCGATGGGGTCGACGGCGTGCAACGGGGTTTCCGCAGCCACGGCCGATCCGCTCAGCAGCATCAACAGGACAAACGCACAGCGACGGGTGTTCACGCGACCCTCCGGGAGAGTCAGGGGTTCTCTTTACAGTCTAGTTGAGCCTGGGGCTGGATGAATTTTGATCAACTTGCCCGTGCCGCCAGTGGGCGGAATTCCCTTCGCTCGCAGCGTGCCCGACTAGACTTTCAAGGACAGGAACAACGTTCATCATCGCCCGCCGCGCAGCGTCGGCGAGCACCGAGGTGCATCATGCGTATGGCAAGAAAAGTGCAAAGCAGCCTGACCCGGGCGCAATGCGAATATGACGTCCTCTCCCATCCGCACTCGAGCAGCAGCCTGGAAACGGCGCGGGTTTCGGGGATTCCGGCGGACAGGGTGGCCAAATCGGTGATCCTCGACGACCACCACGGGCATTACCTGATGGCCGTGCTGCCCGCCAGCCGCCATCTGGACCTGAGCAAAGTGCGCGCCAGTGGCGAGTGGCAGATCACCCGCGAAAGTACCCTGGCACACCTGTTCGATGACTGCGAACGCGGCGCGGTGCCGCCGCTGGGCGATTCGTATGGGCTGGACATGGTCATCGACCCCTTGGTAACCCGGCAAAAAGATATTTACCTGGAGGCCGGCAACCACAACAACCTGCTGCACATGAGCATGCCCGAGTTCCTGAAAATGGTGCCGCATGCCCAGGTGCGGGAGTTGAGTCAGTAGATTTGCGGCGTCTGTGCCGACGCCAATCGCGAGCAGGCCCGCTCCCACAGGTTCTGCAATGAACCTGTGGCAATGTGGCTTGCTCGCGAAATGTTTTCATCCACTGAGTCTTCGAAGGAGTAGAACAATGGAAAATCCGACACACAGCCTCCCATCCCTGTTCAAACAACTTGGCTTGCCCAACGACCCGGTCAGCATCGACCAGTTCATCGCCACCCATTCCCCGCTCAAACCCGAACTGCACCTGTGCGATGCGTTTTTCTGGACCAAGAGCCAGGCGGATTTCCTGCGGGACGAGATTCTCGATGATGCGGATTGGGCGGAGGTGGTGGATCAGTTGGATGTGATGTTGAGGAAGGGGCGGGCGGGGTAATGGTCCGTCTGCCGTTCGTAACTTGGGTCGACTCATGCGGTTGCCTGTGATGACAATTTAGACCAGAATCACGACCTCAATTGAGGTCTTTTATTATGCAAAGTGTGCTGGCCGATATGGCCGTCAGTGTTTCTGAACTGAAAAAGAATCCTTCTGCGGTGCTCAACGGCGCGCACGGAGGAGCGGTAGCTGTCCTGAATCACAACCGGGTCATGGGCTACATGGTGCCGGCTGACGTTTACGAAGCGATGATGGAGCGGCTCGATGATCTCGAGCTGGCCGAAATTGTTCGTTCTCGCAGTCATGAGGCTCCCATACCGGTAAGCCTGGATGACCTATAAGCTCGAGTTCCTGCCTTCCGCTCACAAAGAGTGGAACAAATTGGGTCATACGCTGCGCGATCAATTCAAAAAGAAACTGGCTGAGCGCCTGGAGCGTCCTCGCATTCCAGCTGACTCTCTGCATGGGATGCCTGATTGCTACAAGATCAAGCTCAAGGCATCCGGTTATCGTCTGGTTTACCAAGTGATCGACGAGCGGGTGGTTGTCTCGGTAGTCGCGGTCGGTAAGCGTGAGCGTGGAGATGTTTACGAGAGCGCCAAGCGACGTTGAGTTAAGGCGTGTCTGCCAATTTGTTTCAAAACTTGACTGAATTTCCCCTCCAATGCCATATTGATAGTTAGCAAACTAACAGTGTGTGCATTCCCTCGTGCCGAATACCCTCGACGCCCTCCAGATGAACATCAGCAGTGCCATGGTGGTGGCCGCCAGGCATTGGCGGAAGATCTGCCAGACCACGCTGGTCAACTATGGAATCTCCGAAGCCTGCGCCGTCCCGCTCTTGATGATCGGGCGTCTGGGGGAGAGCGTGCATCAGGTTCAGGTGGCGCAGGCAGCAGGGATCGAGAGCCCTTCGCTGGTGCGGCTGCTCGATCAGTTGTGTCACGCCGGCTATGTCTGCCGCACTGAAGACCCGCAGGATCGCCGGGCCAAATGCCTGAGCCTGACCGATACCGGCCGTGAGCTGGTGCAGGCGGTGGAAGTCGAGCTGGTGCGTCTGCGTAATGAGGTGCTCGAAGGCATCGACCAGAGTGATCTGGAGGCTACGCTTCGAGTACTGAGAGCTTTTGAGGCGGCCAGCCCGCCAGCGGTGATCTATCCGTGAACGGCTTTTTTTCCGGCATTCCTCCGGCCCGGGACTGGTTCTACGGGATCCGTACGTTTGCAGCCTCGATGATTGCGCTGTACATCGCCTTGCTGATGCAGATGCCGCGTCCGTACTGGGCGATGGCCACGGTGTACATCGTTTCCAGCCCGTTCCTCGGGCCGACCAGTTCCAAGGCGTTGTACCGGGCGATCGGAACCTTTCTGGGGGCCGCCGCAGCGGTGTTGTTCGTGCCGATGTTCGTCCAGAGCCCGTATGTGCTGGTTGTGGTCATTGCGCTGTGGACCGGGATTCTGCTGTTTTTGTCCCTGCATCTGCGTACCGCCAACAACTACGCGTTGATGCTCGCCGGCTACACCTTGCCGCTGATCGCCCTGCCGGTAGTGGATAACCCGCTGGCAGTGTGGGACGTTGCGGAAGCGCGTACCGAAGAGATCTTCCTCGGCATCGCGGTGGCGGCGGTGGTCGGCGCGATGTTCTGGCCACGGCGCCTGGCACCCGTGTTCAACGATGCCGTGGGCAAGTGGTTCGCCGATGCGACGAGCTACAGCCTGAAATTCCTCAGCCGCGACGTGCAGCCCGAAGAAGTCACTGCCCTGCGCATGGCCATGGTCGGCAGTTTCAACAGCCTCGAATTGATGATTGGCCAGCTACCCCACGAAGGCGCGCGGCCGCAGACGGTGCGTAACACCAAGGAGCTGCGCGGGCGGATGATCCACCTGCTGCCGGTGATCGACGCCCTGGAAGACTCGCTTTACGCCCTCGAGCGGCGTACGCCTGAACTGGTGGAAAAATTCGCGCCGCTGCTCATCGCCACCCGTGAATGGCTTGGGTACAAAGACGCGGATCTCGACCGCTGGCAAGCCCTGCGGGATCAGCTTGAAGCCTTGCAACCCAGCGCCGAAGCCCTGGAAGATCGCAAACAGTTGCTGTTTTCCAACGCGCTGTACCGCCTCGGTGAATTCATCGATCTGTGGCAGGACTGTCGCAGTCTGCAGGACGCGATTCTGTGTGAACGCCAGGACAGCTGGCGCGCGGTCTATCGTCACTGGCGCCTCGGTCGCCTGACGCCGTTTCTCGACCGTGGGCTGATGCTGTATTCGGTGGCCTCGACCATTCTGGCAATCATCGTCGCCTCGACACTGTGGATTCTGCTGGGCTGGACCGACGGCGGCAGCGCGGTGATTCTGGCGGCGGTGTCGTGCAGCTTCTTCGCTTCGATGGACGACCCGGCGCCGCAGATTTACCGGTTCTTTTTCTGGACCGGGATGTCGGTACTGTTCGCCAGCCTGTATCTGTTTCTGGTGTTGCCGAACCTGCATGACTTCCCGATGCTGGTGCTGGCGTTTGCGATCCCGTTCATCTGCGTCGGCACCCTGACGGTACAGCCGCGCTTTTACCTCGGCATGCTGCTGACGTTGGTGAACACCTCGTCGTTCATCAGTATTCAGGGTGCCTACGACGCGGACTTCTTCGCCTTCGCGAACTCCAACCTGGCGGGTCCGCTGGGCTTGTTGTTCGCCTTCATCTGGACGTTGATTGCGCGGCCGTTCGGCGCCGAACTGGCAGCCAAGCGCCTGACCCGTTTCAGCTGGAAAGACATCGTCAACATGACTGAACCGGCGAACCTCGCCGAACACCGGCAATTGGGCGTACAACTGCTCGACCGCCTGATGCAGCACCTGCCGAGGCTTGCGCTGACTGGGCAGGACACCGGCATCGCCATGCGCGAAGTGCGCGTGGGCCTGAACCTGCTCGACCTGCTGGCCTACACACCGCGTGTGACCGGCGTACCGAATGCGCTGTTGCAGCAGGTGGTGGCCGAGGTCGGCGAATATTTCCGCGCCTGCCTCAAGGCCGGCGAACGCTTGCCGGCACCGAGCCCGTTGCTGATGACCATGGACCGCACCCGGCGCGCGCTCAACGGCCACGGCGATGAAGAAACGCGACTACACCTGTTGCACGCCTTGAGCGGTTTGCGTCTGGCGCTGTTGCCCGGCGTTGAATTCGTTTCCAGCGTCGAGCCCGAAGAACCGCTGCCCGAAGGAGCGCCCCTATGATCGGTGATCTGGACATCAGCGGCATTTTCCTGCCGACCCTGCTGGTGCTGATGGGCATCACGTATGTGTTGTTTGTACTGGTACATGGCGTACTCGTACGCCTGCATTTTTACCGTCTGGTCTGGCACCGGGCATTGTTCAACGTGGCCCTCTACGCCGTGATGCTGTACGGCGTGGACTCACTCAGTCGATACCTGATGACATGAAAAAACCGTTTTTGACCATCGGTCGCGTAATGCTGACCTTGCTGATCGTGACTTTCGCCGTCGTCGTGGTCTGGCGCATGGTGATGTATTACATGTTCGCGCCCTGGACCCGTGACGGCCACATTCGCGCCGACATCGTGCAGATCGCCCCGGACGTGTCCGGGCTGATCCAGCAGGTCGAGGTCAAGGACAACCAGTTGGTGAAACGTGGCCAGGTGCTGTTCAGCATCGATCAGGACCGTTTCAAACTGGCGTTGCGTCAGGCCAAGGCAGCGGTTGCCGACCGCGAAGAAACCCTGGCCCAGGCCCAGCGTGAAGCCAAGCGTAATCGTGGTCTGGGTAATCTGGTGCCAGCCGAACAGCTGGAAGAGAGCCAGTCAAAAGTCGCCCGTGCGCAATCGGCGCTGGCCGAAGCACTGGTGACGGTGGACAGTGCCCAGCTTAACCTCGACCGCTCGGTGATCCGCAGCCCGGTCGACGGCTACGTCAACGACCGTGCGCCGCGCGCGCAGGAATTCGTCACCGCCGGGCGTCCAGTGCTCTCGGTTGTGGACAGCAATTCGTTCCACATCGACGGCTATTTCGAAGAAACCAAACTCGACGGCATCCACGTCGGTCAGTCGGTGGATATCCGCGTGATCGGCGATCGCGCACGCTTGCGCGGGCATGTAGAAAGCATCGTCGCCGGCATCGAAGACCGTGACCGTTCGAGCGGCAGCAACCTGTTGCCCAACGTCAACCCGGCCTTCAGCTGGGTGCGGCTGGCGCAGCGGATTCCGGTGCGGATCGCCTTCGACGACGTGCCGGACGACTTCCGCATGATCGCCGGGCGTACCGCCACGGTGTCGATCATCGACGATCAGCCGCAGGAGCCCGCGAAATGAGCAGGGCCCTGATGATCGCCGGGCTGGGCGTGATGTTGTCGGCGTGTTCCATGGTCGGGCCGGACTATCACCTGCCGGGTGACGCGGCCATTCAGCGCAAGGATTTTCAGGGCGATCTGGCGGTGGCCGGCAAGCCGGTTGTCTCGTCGCCGGTGCCGGCGGACTGGTGGCGGTTGTATCGCGATCCGCGACTGGATCAACTGGTGCAGCAGGCCATGGCGTCCAACACCGATCTGCGGGTGGCGGCGGCGAACCTGTCGCGGGCCCGCGCTCAGGTCGATGAGGCCGAGGCGGCCGGCGGCTGGAGCGGCGGCGTGAAAATGGGTGCGCAGCGCTTGCAGGAATCCGGTCAGGCGTTTTTGCTGCCGGAGAAAGTCCCGGTGGCCAACGTCGCCGACATCGGCATCAGCGCGTCCTACCAGTTCGACCTGTGGGGTGTCCTGCAGCGCGGGATCGAAGCGGCGAAAGCCAATGCCGACGCTACCCAGGCAGCTGCCGACACCGCACGCATCACTTTGGTGGCCGACGTGGTTCGGGCCTACACCCAGGTCTGCGCGGCCAACGAAGAGCGGGAAATCGCCCAGCACTCCCTCGACCTGCAATCCCAGAGCACCACGCTGATCCAGCGTCTGCGCGATGCCGGGCGCGGGGACGAAACCCAGGTCACCCGCTCGCAGACCCAATTCAAGTCCTTGCGCGCCGACATGCCGCGCTATGAAGCGGCGCGTCAGGCCGGGTTGTTCCGTCTGTCGATGCTGCTGGCCAAACCGGTCGAGCAATTGCCGGCTGGCACCGCGACTTGCGCCGAACTGCCGAAAATCGCTCAACTGGTGCCGGTCGGCGATGGTGCTGCGCTGCTCAAGCGTCGTCCTGACATCCGCCAGGCCGAACGTCGACTGGCAGCCGCGACCGCCGGTATAGGCATTGCCACCGGCGAGTTGTACCCGGACATCAGCATCGGCGCGACCATCGGCACCGTCGGCATTGTCTCCGACCTCGGCGACCCGTCGACCAACCGCTGGGGCTTTGGCCCGTCGCTGAGCTGGAAGGTGCCGACCAACGGCGCACGGGCGCGGATTCGTGAAGCCGAGGCCTCGACCCAGGGCGCTCTGGCGCATTTCGACGGCGTGGTGCTGAACGCCATCCGCGAAACCCAGACCGGTCTGGCCCAGTACACCGCGCTGCTGCAACGCCGCGATGCGCTGGCCGATGCCGAGCAGTCGGCGAAGCTGGCCGCTGACCAGACTCACCGCTTCTTCCAGGCGGGCCGCGAGTCGTTCCTTGCCGATCTGCAAGCCACTCGCACCTACACCGATGTCACCGCGCAACTGGCCGCCGCCAACACCCAGGTTGCCATGAGCCAGATCGATTTGTTCCTCGCCCTCGGTGGCGGTTGGGAAAGCGGACGAACGCAAGCCTCGAGCGCCAGCAAACCCTGAGGCCGTTGCTATGCTTTGAAGTGTTGGAAGGGCGCCCTGAGCAAGGCGCCTTTTCAGTGCACATTGCTAGCGCAGGTCTAGGGGAAACCAATAATGAAAAACCCTTACGCTCTCGGCTTCTGGTGCGCCCTGGTCGCACTGGTGCTGCTGTCCGCCACCTATTTCTACGGCATCATGCTGGCCCATCAGATCGACAAGGCGATGGTCTTCCTCGACAGCGCGACCGCGTTGATCGCAGTGATGGCGATCGTGGTGGTGGCCTGGTCGCTGGTGCAAGTGCAAAAGCTCAAGAAAAGACAGCTTGAGCAAAGCAAGACGCTGCTGCTGATCTGGGACACCAAAGTCGCGCTGCGCAAAGTCGAAACCGTGTTCGACCGCTACTTCTGGGGCAGCTACTGGCAACCGGGGCGCACCTTCGCCGAAGTCATGGGCGAACTCACCGGCACCCCGCTGGAAAAAAGCCTCGAAGCCCTGAAAAAACAATGCCTGGCACTCGACAGACAAGTCGCCGATGACGGCTGGCACTGGTTGAACAATGCCCGTGAATTGTCCGACGTCGCCACGGCCATGGCCCGCGAACGCTATCAGCTGGATTTCTGCGACCCGCGCGGCGACGGGCCGGGCGGGGCGGTGATCGACCGGGATTTCGAGGTGCTCGTGTACACCTGGACCGCGCGGCTGAAAAGCTTCGATCATCAGCTCGATGAGATCGAGGTCCAGTATTCCTGACCACCCGAAAGATCGCCGAACCCGGCGATCTTTTTGTTTGTCCATGCCCCATGGACACTCTTTAACCTTTAAACATTGGGCCGCTCCGTGCTGCCAGTGCTAATCTCCACCGCTAAATTCAGCGGAGTCGTGCCACGGCCCGGTCACGGGTTCACGGAAGACGACCACACCTTCAGCCACGGAAATCGATCAGGTCATTCATGAATAAATCAGCAGGCGTGCTTCTCGGAATTGTTGTTGCCATCGGCGCCATCAGCGTCGGCGGGGCCTGGTACACCGGCACCAAGATCGAAGGCGTGCTCAACAACGCCGTCGTCGACGCCAACAAAGAGTTGCAGACCGCCATGGCCGGCTCCAATGGCAGTGCGTCGCTGGAGCTGGTGTCGCTGGAACGCCACACCTTCAGCAGCACCGCGCACTATCGCCTCAAGGGCGAAGGCGAGATGTTCGGCGAAGCGCCGGTCGAGCTGCTGTTCGTCGACCACATCGAACACGGCCCGCTGCCGTTCTCGCGTCTGGTCTCGCTGAAATGGCTGCCGGTCATGGCCACCAGTCACTACGAGCTGGAAAAGACCCCGATCACCGAAAAATGGTTCGCCGCCACCAAGGGCGCCGCGCCACTGAAGGGTGTGGTCAACATCGGTTACGACCAGTCCACCACCGGCAATATCGAACTGTTGCCACTGGAAACCGCGCTGGACGAGCAGTCGAGCCTGAAGTTCTCCGGCCTGAACATGGACATCTCCGCCAGCGCCCAGGCGCAGAAGGTCAAGGCCAACGGCTACATGGACAGTCTGCACCTGACCACCGTAGCTGAAGACCAGGCGCCAGTGCAGGTCGAGCTCAACGGCCTGACCCTGGCCAGCAACCTCGCCAAGAGCAGCTACGGCTACTACACCGGCGAGAACACCCTGGAACTGACCAGCAGCAAGACCACCTTCGGCGCCAAGCAATCCGTGCTGGGCGTGAAGAACTTCGAAATGAAGAACCTCACCGAAGAAAACGGCACCAATGCTTCCGGTCGCGCCGACTACAAAATCGGTGAAGTGACCCTCAACGACAAGAAAATCGGCTCGGCCAATCTGGCCATGAGTCTGAAAAACCTCGACATCCCGTCGGCCCTGTCGCTGATGCAGATCTATCAGACCAAGCTGCAGCCGTACGAAAAAGCCGCCGCCGAAGCCTCTGCCGCCGGCCTGCCGGCGCCCGAGCTGAACCTGACCGAAGCCGAGTCCGCCCAGGTCAAGGCTGACCTGCAGAAACTGCTGGCGGCCGGCCCGCAACTGGCGCTGGAAGATCTGTCGCTGAAAACCGCCAACGGTGAAAGCCGTGCCAATCTGGTGCTCGACCTGACCAAACCGGCCTCGATGGATCTGCCGCCGGACCAGCTGGGCAAACAGCTGATCGCCCTGCTCGACCTCAACGTGCTGGTGTCCAAGCCGATGCTGGTGGACCTGCTCAGCGTGCAGGCGCAAGTCGATGGCCAGACCGATGCCAAAGCCATTGTCGATCAGGCCAGCGCCGCCGCTGACATGTTCTCCGGCATGGCCGTGGGTTCGCAGTTGGCAACGCTGGATGGCACCAATGTGACGACCAAGTTGCATTACGCTGCCAATCAGGTGGAGTTCAACGGCCAGAAGATGACCGTCGAGCAGTTCGTCGGTTTCCTGATGAGCAAGTTTGCTGGTGTCAGCGTGAGCCAGGAACAGTAAAACCCCGCGCAACACCCTCGGCGCCCGGCCTTTGCTTCTTGCAGACGCCGGGCGTTTTGCTGTCTGGACTCTGCGTTTGCGGCGCGCGCCAGCGTTTCCGGTCACGAATCTGAACAAATATTGTGTTCTGAATATTGATCTACGCTTGCGTGCAAGACTGCTTGGATAAGCTTGGCCAAGTGATTCCGACTTGGCCTCCGTTACGAATTGGGCAAGGGGGGGCATTGCTACCCGGCTGGCCATGTAAGGATGCTGACGAATGCCGCGTATTGATGGTCCTGTATTACATCGTGGTTTACGCCCTTTGTTTCGAGTCGCGCTGTGCAGCCAGTTGCTCTGGCCGATGCTTGCGTTGGCCGATACGGCCTACGATCAAATGGTGCTCGATGCCCGGGCAGGGCATTACACCCCTGCGCTCACCGCTTTGCGTCAAGTGCCGCCGGCCCAGGCTTCAACCGGGCAGATCAGTGATCACCTGCAAATCGCCAGTTGGGCCGGGCTCGATGCCGAAGTGGTGCAGGTCTACGAGACCCAGGGGCGCGGCCGTGCATTGCCGATCCAGGCACTGACCGCCACCGCACGTGCCTATCGCAATCTCAAACGCTGGGATCAGGCCACCGAGGTCTACAACAAGGCCCTGGCGCTGGAACCGAACAATGCCGACCTGCAACTCGGTCTGGCGTTGACCCAGGCCGACTCCGGTAAACCCGACGAGGCAGTCACTCGCGCCAAGGCGCTGGTGGCAGCCAAGCCTGACGATCCTTCCCGCCGCCTCGCCCTGGGCTATGCCCTGACCCGCGCCGGTAAACAATACGACGCACTGTTCGAATACGATCAGGCCTTCGTTCGCGCCGGCAACAAACCGGAAGTTGCCCGTGAATACGTGGTCGCCCTGCAAAAGGCCCGTCTGCCTGAGCCTGCACTGCGCCTGGCCAACCAGCGTCCGGGGCTGATCGATCCGGTGACCCTGCGGCGCCTCGAAGGTGATCTGGCTGCCGAACGCGTGCGCCTCGCCGAATTCGCCACCCGCAGCGAAAAAGAACGCTACGTGATCGCCGACCGCGCACTGGCCGACTACGACAAATTGCTCGCCACCTGGACCCCCGATGCCAGCGCCCACGATGACGTGACCCGCTGGCGCATCGACCGCATGGGCGCCCTCAAGGCCCGGGCGCGCACCGCCGACGTCATCACCGAATACCAGAAGCTGCAAGCCGAAGGCGTGAAGATTCCGACCTACTCCCTGCGCTGGGTAGCGGCGTCCTATCTGGATCAGCGGCAACCGGAAGTCTCCACCGATCTCTATCGTCAGGTGCTCTCGGCGCCGGACGCCGATGCCGGCGATCGCCTCGAAGACACCACCGCGCTGTATTACTCGTTGCTGGAAAGCGACCGGGCCGAGGATGCACGCAAAGTCGCCGAAGACCTGGCCAAAAACGAGAAGCCGCGAGTCGAACTCAAGGGCTTGCCGATAGGCAATCCCAGCGACGACTGGATGGACGCCCAATTGCTCTCGGCACAGGCCGCCGGTACTTACGGAGCGGACTTGCCTCACGGCGAGGATCGCTTGCAGACGCTGGTCGATCAGGCGCCGGGTAACGTCGGCTTGCGTCTGTCTCAGGCCGATCTGTACCTGGCCCGCCAGTGGCCGCGCCGCGCCGAGAGTCAGCTCAAGGAAGTCGAGAGCATGGTGCCGCGGGACATGGGCCTGGAGGTCGCTCAGGCCCGCACGGCCATGACGCTGCAGGAATGGCGGCAGATGGATGCGCTGACCGATGATGTCGTCGAGCGCTTCCCGGACAACCGCCAGGTGCAGCGAGCCGCACGCGAGCGGGAAGTGCATGACATGTCCGAGTTGCGCGTTGAAGCCTACGGCGGCAAGGCCAATGGCGGCAGCGGTGGCAACGCCGGCGCGGTCAGCGGCAGCCGAGACTTCGGCATCCAGAGCACGCTGTACAGCCCGCCAATCG
Organism: Pseudomonas sp. SDO52101_S400; assembly: GCF_054071635.1. Lineage (NCBI taxonomy): Bacteria > Pseudomonadati > Pseudomonadota > Gammaproteobacteria > Pseudomonadales > Pseudomonadaceae > Pseudomonas > Pseudomonas sp. SDO52101_S400. The sequence goes on from NZ_JBSVWF010000037.1 coordinate 43,444, forward strand.
ATGAAGACTGGCGCGTGTTCGCCGGGGTCGGTTATGCCACCGGCGACTTCGCCGAAGGCACCGGCAACCACCGGTTCCAGCGTGTCGGTCTGGAGCGTCGCACCCGCGACATGACCCTTGAAGCGGAAGTCTCCAACCATTCCTACGGTTACGGCGACAAGCAGGGCGCCCGTCTGGCGATTGCCCGGGACATCAATGACAACTGGCAGTACGGCGGCAGCCTTGAATACCTGTCGGCCGACACCCCGTTGCGCGCGTTGAACAGCGATATCAAGGCCAACGGCGGCAGCGGTTTCATCCGCTGGCGCGCGAATGAAAGCCGCGAGTGGAAACTGTCGGTCAGCCCGTCGCACTTCAGCGACGGCAACAACCGCGTCGAAGCCTTGCTGACCGGGCGCGAAGGCGTCTACAGCACCACCCATGTGCAGGTCGACGCCGGTCTGGAAGTCGCCACCAGCCACAACTCCAATTCCGAAGACGTGCCGTACTTCAACCCGAAGGCGGACCTCAGCGTGATGCCGACGGTCAACGTCAACCACGTGCTTTACCACCGCTACGAAACCTCCTGGAGCCAGCAGTTCCAGGCTGGTGCGGGTACGTACAGCCAGCGTGACCACGGCACCGGCGGTATGGCGATGCTGGGCTACGGCCAGCGTTATGCCTGGAACGACGTGTTCGAGGTGGGCGGCTTGTTCAGTGTGATCAACCGGCCCTACGACGGTGATCGGGAAACCGATCTGCGTCTGCTCGTCGACCTCACTTTCCGCTTCTAGAAGAGTTTGAAGATGCCTTTTATTTCGCGTTTCATCCTTCTGCTGGGAGTGCTGCTGGTCAGCGCCTGCGCCCAGCAAGCTCCGGCCTTCGCGCCGCCGTCCGAGCGCCCGGTGGCGGCCAATGAAAAACCATGGCCGAAAAACCACGTGCTGGGCATCGCCTACCACGACATCGAAGACCGTGATCCCGATCAGGCCGTGGTGGCGGTGCGCACCGAGCGCATGATCGAGCAACTGGCGTGGCTGCGGGAAAACAACTACAAGCCGGTGACGGTCGATCAGATCATGGCCGCGCGCAAGGGCGGGCCGGAACTGCCGCCCAAAGCAATCCTGCTCAGCTTCGACGACGGTTATGCGAGCTTCTACACCCGCGTGCTGCCGGTGCTGCGCGCCTATAACTGGCATGCGCTGCTGGCACCGGTCGGCGTCTGGATCGACACACCGCTGAATCAGCCGGTGGATTTCGCCGGTACTCCGCGTCAGCGTTCCGACTTTCTGACCTGGGATCAGGTGCGGGAAATCTCACAATCCGGCCTGGTGGAAATTGCCGCTCACACCGACGCCAGCCACAAAGGCATCCTCGCCAACCCGCAAGGCAACATGCAGCCCGCTGCCGCGACCCGTCGTTACGATCCAGTGACCAAACGCTATGAATCCGAGGCGGATTTCCAGGCGCGGATCCGCACCGACGTGGCGACCATTTCGGAGAAAATCCGCAAGGCCACCGGCAAGAAACCGCGCATCTGGGTCTGGCCATACGGAACGGCGGACGGCACTTCGCTGACCGTGGTGAGCGAGCAGGGCTACGAGATGGCCCTGACCCTCGACGATGGTCTCGATGCCTTGGACAACCTGATGAGCAGCCCACGATTCCTCGTCGCGTCCGACCCGGACGGCGAGCATTTCGCCAACAGCATCGTGGCGGTGCAGTCCGACTTCGCCATGCGCGTGGTGCACGTGGATCTGGACAACGTCTACGACCCGGACCCGGCGCAACAGGAAGTCAACCTCGGCAAGCTGATCCAGCGCATGGCCGACATGGGCGCCAACACCGTATTCCTGCAAGCCTTCGCCGATCCGAAAGGCGATGGCCTGGTGCATTCGCTGTACTTCCCCAACCGCCACTTGCCGGTGCGTGCCGATATTTTTGACCGTGTCGCCTGGCAGTTGCGTACCCGGGCTCACGTGAAAGTGTTCGCCTGGATGCCGGTGCTGAGTTTTGCGCTGGATTCGAAATTGCCGCGTGTCACGCGCTGGGATCCGAAGACCGGTACCACGTCGGTCGACCCGGATCAGTACAAGCGGTTGTCGCCGTTCGACCCCGAGGTACGGCGGATCATCGGTGAAATCTACGAAGACGTGGCGCGCCTGACCTCGGTCGACGGCATCCTCTATCACGACGACGCCGTACTGTCGGATTTCGAGGACGCCGGCCCCGAGGCCCTCAAGGCCTATGCCGCCCACGGCCTGCCGGGTTCGATTGCCGCTCTGCGCGATGATCCAGCGGCCATGCAGCGCTGGACGCGATTCAAGAGCCGCTACCTGATCGACTTCACCAACCAGCTGACCGCCAAGGTGCGCGCGATTCGTGGCCCGCAAGTGCTCACTGCACGCAACATCTTTGCCGAGCCGGTACTCAATCCGCAAAGCGAAGCGTGGTTTGCGCAGAACCTCGACGACTTCCTCGTGAGCTACGACTGGACGGCGCCGATGGCCATGCCGTTCATGGAAAAACAGACCCAGGCGCAATCAGGACCGTGGCTGGAAGAACTGGTGGCGAAAATCAAACAGCGCCCCGGTGCGCTGGATCGCACGGTGTTCGAATTGCAGGCCCGGGACTGGACGAAAAAGGATCAGGCCGACATCGACGGTGCACAACTGGCCGACTGGATGGGCCGCCTCAAGCGTCAGGGCGCGACGAGTTTCGGCTACTACCCGGACAACTTTCTCGAGAACCTGCCGGACCTGAAAACGGTGCGACCTGCGCTCTCCAATAAATGGAACCCATGACATGCTGGATAGACTGCTGGCCCTGCTTGTTCTGGCGATTGTCCTCGGTGTACCGCTGGGGCTGATCTTCCTGGTCACCGGGCAATTCCTGATGGACTTCGTGTTCTTCTACCCTCTGTTCATGTCCGGGCTGTGGATTGCTGGAGGCCTGTATTTCTGGCTGCACTGGGAGCGGCACTGGCCGTGGAAGGACGACACGCTGCCGCCACCACTGGCAGGCGAACCGCTGATTTCGATCCTGATCCCTTGCTACAACGAAGGCGACAACGCCGCCGACACCATCCACGCGGCGCTGGCCCAGCATTACCCGAACATCGAAGTCATCGCGATCAACGACGGTTCCAAGGACAACACCGCGCAGGTGCTCGACGCTTTGGCCAAGGAAGACCCACGGCTGCGCGTGCTGCACCTGGCGGAAAACCAGGGCAAGGCCGTGGCCTTGCGCATGGGCGCCATCGCTGCACGCAGTGAATATCTGGTGTGCATCGACGGTGATGCGCTGCTGGCGCCGAACACTGCCGCCTATCTCGTGGCGCCGATGCTCGACAACGCGCGACTTGGCGCGGTGACCGGTAACCCGCGGATTCGTACGCGTTCGACGTTGGTCGGGCGGGTTCAGGTCGGCGAGTTCTCGTCGATCATCGGGCTGATCAAGCGCACCCAGCGGGTGTTCGGGCGAATCTTCACTGTATCGGGTGTGATCGTCGCGTTCCGTCGCACGGCGCTGAACCGGGTCGGCTACTGGAGCCCGGACATGATCACTGAAGACATCGACATCAGCTGGAAACTGCAACTGGACCACTGGAGCATCTTCTACGAGCCCCGTGCCCTGTGCTGGATCCTGATGCCGGAAACCCTGGGCGGGCTCTGGAAGCAGCGCCTGCGCTGGGCCCAGGGTGGTGCTGAAGTGCTGTTCAAGAACATTCGCGGGATCTGGCAGTACCGTCACCGTTATCTGTGGCCGTTGCTGTTCGAATACTGCCTATCGACCGGTTGGGCCTTCACTTTCCTGCTGTCGGTGATTTTCTGGGGCATGGGCAAATTCATGGTCATGCCCGAGGCCATCGCCGTGCATCACCTGATGCCGCCGGCGTTTACCGGGCTGCTGCTGGCCTTTGTCTGCCTGGTGCAGTTCGCGGTCAGCATCATCATCGACCGGCGTTACGAGCCTGGTCTGGGCAGAACCATGTTCTGGGTGGTCTGGTATCCGTTGGTGTTCTGGTTCATCAGCCTGCTGACCACGCTGGTCAGTTTTCCCAAGGTGCTGTTCGGCCAGCATCAGAAGCGTGCGCGTTGGGTCAGCCCTGACCGGGGTATCAAACCGGTCGGGGACGACGAAGAGGAGGTCATCAAATGAAAATCATCCGGACCCGCCAGCGACCATTCCTGGTGGTGATCGACGTGATCCTCACGGTGCTGGCCTGGGTTGGCCTGCTGTATCTGCTGGTGCGAGGGCTGTGGCCGCTGATCGAAACCCACGCCGGCGGGCCGCGCATCGACAACTCGGCGTTCGAAGCCCTAGGGACCTTGCAGGTCTACCTGTGGGTGGCACTGGTCAACGCCGTCATCCTGATTTCCTGGGCTCGTTATCAACAGCGCAAAAGTCGCAGTTTCGCCCAGCGTCGTCTGGCGGCTCCTGTGGTCGACGATGATGGCCTGAGCAAAAGTTTCAAGCTGTGCGATGACCGCTTGCAGAAGCTTCGCAGTCTTGGGGTCATCACCATCCACAACAATCAGGACGGCGATGTCAGCCATGTGGTGCCGCACCTGTGGCCAGTCGAACCGGCCGAACTGCCGCCACCGCTGGCGCCGCTGGAGCATCCGCGGGTGATCTTTCTGCATGCCGAGGACGACGATAACCGTGAGCCGGTGAACCGTCTGTAAGCGCGGCGGTACCAAAGGGCATCAATTGGCACTGCCACGGCACGAACGGTACAGCTATAGTCTGCAGGCCGACGAAGGCCCAACTGCACAAGGTGCTCCCGGAATGACCCGATTGACCTCTCTCAACCCTTGGCTGGCGGCCGTTGCCGTCGCCCTTTGCGTGCAGTTTCCGGCGCAGGCCCAGGAGCGCTTCACCCTCAGCATTCCCGGTGTTTCGGACAACCGTCTGTTCACCGCGGCGGCAGCCAGTGACGCCGCCGGTTGCGGCGGCAAGAACCAGTCGCCGGCGCTGAGCTGGAACGCCGGCCCGGCCGCGACCCAGAGCTACGCCATCGTGATGCATGATCCGGACGGCCAGAAGGGGCTGGGCGTCGATCACTGGGTTCACTACGGCATCAAGGCCACGACCCGGCAGATCCCCGCCGGCATTGGCACCAAACCGACTTTCGAAGGCCTGGGCGGCACCAACAGCAAAGGCACGACTACCTATGTCGGCCCGTGCCCGCCGACCGGCGACAGCGCGCACCACTACATTATTCAGATCTATGCCCTGGACCTGGCCCCCGACGCCTTGCCGGCCGGTCTGACCCGCGCCCAACTGCTGGAAAAAATCAAAGGCCATGTGCTGCGCAACAGCAGTGCAGTGCGGCGTTATCACCGCTGAAAAAATTTTCGGCGGCGTTTAACCCGAACTGAAAGGGCTGTCCGTCTCAGAGGTTGAATGGATCAATTCTTCCTCGAGGTCAGCCCCCATGTCTCTTCCATCGACGCTTCTGCGACCCCTCGCTGCCGGTGTGCTGTTGGCCGTCGCCGGGTGCGGCATTTCCTCCAGTCCGGAATCCGCCGTCGTGCCGCCACCGGCACAGCCCCCCTCAAAACCGGTGGCGCAACAAGAAGTGGTCATGGCCGATCACTCTTTGGCCAAGCGCAGCGCGCTGGCGGCGCCGATGGCCAGTTTTGCATCGATGCCGGCCGGGGAAAGTTATCCACAGGACTATCGCGCCGAGCCGCGTGAGCAATACGAAACCCTGGCGGATAATCCGATCCGCAGCGTTGCCGAGACGCCGGTCTCGACTTTCAGTGCCGACGTGGATACCGGCGCCTACGCCAACGTCCGCCGTCTGCTCAATCAGGGACGCCTGCCGCCGGAAGGCGCGGTACGCCTGGAGGAGATGGTCAATTACTTTCCCTACGACTATGCGTTGCCCACTGACGGATCGCCGTTCGGCGTGACCACCGAACTGGCCGCTTCGCCGTGGAACCCGCATACCCGCCTGCTGCGCATCGGCATCAAGGCTTCCGACCGTGCGGTCGCAGAACTGGCCCCGGCCAATCTGGTGTTTCTGGTGGACGTGTCCGGCTCGATGGATCGTCGTGAAGGGCTGCCGCTGGTCAAAAGCACCCTGAAACTCCTGGTCGATCAGCTGCGCGAGCAGGATCGCGTGTCGCTGGTGGTGTATGCCGGCGAATCGCGAGTCGTACTGGAGCCTACTTCCGGACGGGAAAAAGCGAAAATCCGCACAGCCATCGAGCAATTGACCGCTGGCGGCTCGACCGCCGGCGCCTCTGGCATCGAACTGGCCTACCAAATGGCGCAACAGGCCTTCATCCCCAAAGGTATCAACCGCATCCTGTTGGCCACCGACGGTGACTTCAACGTCGGCGTCAGCGACTTCGACAGCCTCAAGCAAATGGCTGTGGATAAGCGCAAGACCGGGATTTCCCTGACCACCCTGGGTTTCGGTGTGGATAACTACAATGAACACCTGATGGAACAACTCGCGGATGCCGGTGATGGTAATTACGCCTATATCGATAACCTGCGCGAGGCGCGCAAGGTGTTGGTGGATCAGCTCGGTTCGACCCTCGCCGTGGTGGCGAAAAACGTCAAATTGCAGGTGGAATTCAATCCGGCACAGGTCAGCGAATATCGGTTGCTCGGCTACGAAAATCGCGCGCTCAAGCGTGAGGATTTCAGCAATGACAAGGTCGATGCCGGTGAAATCGGTGCAGGTCATACGGTGACGGCGCTGTATGAAATTGTCCCGACAGGCGAGAAGGGCTGGTTGGAACCGCTGCGTTACGGAAAAACCGATGCGGTGGTTTCCGAGAAGAAAGGAGAATTGGCGATGCTGCGTGTGCGATATCAAAAGCCTGAAGGTGGGAAAAGTCTGCTGATCGAGCGGCCGATTGCCAGTCAGGTTGCGCCCGCCGGTGAAGACCTGCGTTTTGCCGCTGCCGTCGCGGCGTTTTCCCAGCAACTCAAGGACGGTCGCTACACCGGTGATTTCAGCCTCAAGGACACCGAAGCGTTGGCCCGAGGCGCCCGTGGCGATGACCGCTTCGGCCTGCGCAACGAGTTCGTGCAACTGGTGGAACTGGCGCAGAGCCTGCGAACTTCGACCGCCTCCAACGCGATGCCGACTGAGCGACGGATTGAATAAATGAGCCGCCTGACGGGGTTTATCAGCCAGCTGTTTGCCACCGCCGACAGCCTGGAGGCCAGCAGCGACGAATCGCTGCTGGCCCGTTATCGCGAGGGCGATGGCAAGGCGTTCGAGATCCTGTACGCCCGTCATCGCCAGAGCCTTTACCGGTTTCTGCTCGGGTTGAGCGGCAAACCGGAACTGGCCGAAGAGGTGTATCAGGAAACGTGGCTGAGCCTGATCCGCAGCAACAGTCAGCCACAAGGCCGGGCGATTTTTCGTACCTGGCTGTTCCAGATTGCCCGCAATCGTCTGATCGATCACTGGCGCAAGCATGGCGCCCATCAACCGCTGCATGACAGTTACGACGAACAGACCCATGCTGTCAGTGACGAAGCGAGCGACCCCGAACAACTGCTGAGCCTCAGCCGCGACAGCCAACGCCTGGACAGCGCGTTGCAAGCCCTGCCTGCCGATCAGCGCGAAGTGTTCCTGCTGCGCGCCCACGGCGATCTCGACCTGGCGCAAATCGCCAGCCTCACCGAAACACCGCTGGAAACCGTCAAGAGCCGCTTGCGCTACGCCCAGCAAAAACTGCGTCGGCTGCTGGCCGAGGAGGTACTGACATGACGGACGCCCGCCAGACACCCGAAGAGCAACTGCTCAAGCATTACCGCGAGCAACAGCACGGCGAACCGCCCGCAAATCTCGACGCACTGATTATCAACGCCGCGCATCGCCAGATATCGGCACCGAAACCGAGCCTGTGGCAACGCTGGCTCAAGGCCTGCCAGACACCGCGCTATCAGGTGGCTTTCGCCAGTCTGGTCGGCATTGCGCTGATGCTGTCGCTGGTGCATCGCGCCCCGGAGCCCGTGGCCCATTACGATTTCGCCCCAGCCGCCAAACCTGCTGCGCCACTGGTTCGTAAAGAGGCCATCGAATCCCGGACATTATCAGCACCCGCTGGCGCACTATCCGCTCCTGCGCCTGCGCCTGCGCCTGCGCCGATGGCGGAAATGGCTGCGCCGATGCAAAGCGAAGCGATCAGTGCCGACAGAGCGGACGAAGCCAAAGTCAGCAAGCGCGCCGCCGCTCCTGCCAATGGCCTCGACGAGCAACTGCGCGAAGTCCTGCGCCTGCGCGAATCCGGTCAATCACAGGCTGCCGATACCCTGTACAACAATCTGCACAAGCGTTACCCGAGCGTGAATCTGGACCTGCGCCTCGAACAAATCCGTCAGAACTGACCGAATGATCTTTCAGCCATTTGGCATTGCCCCGCAAAAACGCGCACTATCGGGGCATTGCCGATGCGCTGGAGGATGCCGTGGCCCAAAAAATCGACCGCATCGCCCAAATGCTCAACTGCCCGGTGAAGGGTGAAGAACTGCGGCGAGCTGTGACCGAGAGTCGCAAGGAGTTTCTTCTGGCCAAGCAGGCAGAAGAAGATCTGGAGGAAGACGTTCTTGATGATGAGTTGATCGAGGACGAAGAAGACGATGATGAATATGACGAGTTTGACTGGACGACGGAGTGAGTCGTCAGACAGCACCCACAAAAAAGCCCCAGACCTTACGGCCTGAGGCTTTTTCGTTTCTGTTCATGGCGCACCAGGCGGGATTCGAACCCACGACCCCTGCCTTCGGAGGGCAGTACTCTATCCAGCTGAGCTACTGGTGCAGCGGGCGACATCATACCTAGGTCGGCTCGGGGCGTCCATGCCGGGTTTTGGCCCTTATTGTCAGTGCGCGTGTCGGTTGAAAACGCTGTATTCCATAAAGCTGTAACGTCCTGCAAAAGGCTCGCTTGGCGCTTTGGCGGGACTGAACTAAGGTTTCGTTGCGGCGCAGGCTTGTTGCTCGTTGATCTGAAAAATCCGGCAAAAGCGGCGTTTTTGTTCTTTTTTTCGAACGACCTATTGTCCTTTACCCCCTTTGATCCTAGGATCCGTTTGAGATTTCAAACGCTCTTTGATCGGGTGCCGAGCCGCACGTGTTTACGACCGTGCACTGTTCAGGTGCTTCAGCCCGGTGAATGATTTCCCTGACGGCAGCCTTGCGAGGCGCCTTTCTACAATCATAATTTTGCTCCGCGCTGGCCGCGGTGCTGTTAAGGAAAGCCGACATGCAGCTTAAAGACACCCAGTTGTTCCGCCAGCAAGCCTTTATCGATGGCGCTTGGGTCGACGCGGACAACGGTCAGACGATCAAGGTCAACAACCCGGCCACCGGCGAAATCCTGGGCACCGTGCCGAAGATGGGCGCTGCCGAAACCCGCCGTGCCATCGAAGCCGCCGACAAGGCGCTGCCGGCCTGGCGTGCGCTGACCGCCAAGGAGCGTGCAGGCAAATTGCGTCGCTGGTTCGAGCTGATCATCGAGAACCAGGAAGACCTGGCTCGCCTGATGACCCTCGAGCAGGGCAAGCCATTGGCCGAAGCCAAGGGCGAGATCGTCTACGCCGCTTCGTTCATCGAGTGGTTCGCCGAAGAAGCCAAGCGCATCTACGGCGACGTGATTCCGGGCCACCAGCCTGACAAGCGCCTGATCGTGATCAAGCAGCCGATCGGCGTGACCGCCGCCATCACCCCGTGGAACTTCCCGGCGGCGATGATCACCCGTAAAGCCGGCCCTGCGCTGGCCGCCGGTTGCACCATGGTGCTCAAGCCGGCTTCGCAAACCCCGTTCTCCGCTTTCGCCCTGGCCGAACTGGCACAGCGCGCCGGCATCCCTAAAGGTGTGTTCAGCGTGGTGTCCGGCAGCGCCGGCGACATCGGCAGCGAGCTGACCAGCAACCCGATCGTGCGCAAACTGTCCTTCACCGGCTCGACTGAAATCGGTCGTCAGCTGATGTCGGAATGCGCCAAGGACATCAAAAAAGTCTCGTTGGAACTGGGCGGCAATGCGCCGTTCATCGTGTTCGACGACGCGGACCTGGATAAGGCCGTCGAAGGCGCGATCATTTCCAAGTACCGCAACAACGGCCAGACCTGCGTCTGCGCCAACCGCCTGTACATTCAGGATTCGGTCTACGACGCCTTCGCCGAGAAGCTGAAAGTGGCTGTCGCCAAACTGAAGATCGGTAACGGTCTGGAAGACGGCACCACCACTGGCCCGCTGATCGACGAGAAAGCTGTAGCCAAGGTGCAAGAGCACATCGCTGACGCCGTTGCCAAAGGAGCAACCGTGCTGGCCGGTGGCAAGCAGATGGAAGGCAACTTCTTCGAGCCGACCATTCTGACCAACGTGCCGAAAAACGCTGCAGTGGCCAAGGAAGAAACCTTCGGTCCGCTGGCGCCACTGTTCCGCTTCAAAGACGAAGCTGAAGTGATCGCGATGTCGAACGACACCGAGTTCGGTCTGGCTTCCTACTTCTACGCTCGCGACCTGGGCCGTGTGTTCCGTGTGGCTGAAGCCCTGGAGTACGGCATGGTCGGCGTCAACACCGGGCTGATCTCCAACGAAGTCGCGCCGTTCGGCGGCATCAAGGCCTCGGGCCTGGGCCGTGAAGGCTCCAAGTACGGCATCGAAGATTACCTGGAAATCAAATACCTCTGCCTGGGCATCTAAGCTCGGACAAGGATCGCTGCAAACGCAAAGGGCACGAGAGCGCTGTCCCTTTGCGTCGTTTCAAACCGGAATTTTCTCTGCGGCCGGGAACGCCGTGGCAGTCGATCATCGCATGCTGCCACCGCCGATTCCTCCCGCTTAATCCTTGAACCACGCCGCCCGATGAGCGGTGAATGAGGACTGTAATGAGCAAGACTAACGCTGAACTGATGGCCCGTCGTACCGCAGCTGTTCCACGTGGTGTTGGCCAGATCCACCCGATTTTCGCCGAGTCCGCGAAGAACGCGACCGTGACCGACGTTGAAGGTCGCGAATTCATCGACTTCGCCGGCGGTATCGCCGTGCTGAACACCGGCCACGTGCACCCGAAAATCATCGCCGCCGTGACCGAGCAGTTGAACAAGCTGACCCACACCTGCTTCCAGGTTCTGGCCTACGAGCCGTACGTCGAGCTGTGCGAAAAAATCAACGCTCGCGTACCGGGCGACTTCGCCAAGAAAACCCTGCTGGTGACCACCGGTTCCGAAGCCGTTGAAAACGCCGTGAAAATCGCTCGCGCCGCTACCGGCCGTGCTGGCGTGATCGCTTTCACCGGCGCTTACCACGGTCGCACCATGATGACCCTGGGCCTGACCGGTAAAGTCGTGCCTTACTCGGCCGGCATGGGCCTGATGCCAGGCGGCATCTTCCGCGCGCTGTACCCGAACGAACTGCACGGCGTGAGCATCGACGACTCGATCGCTTCCATCGAACGCATCTTCAAGAACGATGCCGAGCCGAAAGACATCGCCGCGATCATCATCGAGCCTGTACAGGGTGAAGGTGGTTTCTACGTCGCGCCGAAAGAATTCATGAAGCGTCTGCGTGCCCTGTGCGACCAGCACGGCATCCTGCTGATCGCTGACGAAGTGCAGACCGGCGCTGGCCGTACCGGTACGTTCTTCGCCATGGAACAGATGGGCGTTGCTGCTGACCTGACCACTTTCGCCAAATCCATCGCTGGCGGCTTCCCGCTGGCCGGTGTCTGCGGCAAGGCCGAATATATGGACGCCATCGCTCCAGGCGGCCTGGGCGGCACCTACGCCGGTAGCCCGATCGCTTGCGCCGCGGCCCTGGCCGTGATGGAAGTGTTTGAAGAAGAAAAACTGCTGGATCGCTGCAAGGCTGTTGGCGAGCGTCTGGTAACCGGCCTGAAAGCCATCCAGGCCAAGTACCCGGTGATCGGCGAAGTCCGTGCCCTGGGCGCAATGATCGCGGTCGAACTGTTCGAAAACGGCGACAGCCACAAGCCAAACCCGACCGCAGTCGCTGCTGTCGTGGCCAAGGCGCGTGACAAGGGCCTGATCCTGCTGTCCTGCGGCACCTACGGCAACGTTCTGCGCGTCCTGGTACCGCTGACCTCGCCGGACGAGCAACTGGACAAAGGCCTGGCGATCATCGAAGAGTGCTTCTCGGGGCTGTAAGCCCGGGCACTGTGTGATCGGATCGACAAAAAAACCCGCTTCGGCGGGTTTTTTTACGCTTGCTGAAACACATACCACGCATTCGAGCTGTATCGAAACGCCAGCATTGGCTAAGGTTCAAGCATTGCAAGGGAGGGCGAGCATGACTGCCGTCGATTTACCCGCTGTACCCCGAGTTCTGATTGCCGAGGCTGACCCATGGTCTCGTGACCTGCTCAAACAGGTTTTGCTCAACGTGCGCTGCGATGCACGGCTGGATCTGTGCGCCGATGGCCAAGAGGCGATGTCTCTGCTCAGCGAAGTCCCCTATGACCTGGCGATTGTCGACTGGGAACTGCCTGGCGTTGATGGCTTGAACGTATTGCGCAGTGTCCGCCAGCGCAAACGCAACCCGCCGTTGCCGTTCATTCTGATGAGCAGCCGCAATGACAGCGCCAGCGTGCGCGAAGCGCTGCCGCTGGCGCCGACGGCCTATCTGACCAAACCCCTGAACATGGAAAGCCTGACCGAGCGTTTGCAGGGGTTGCTGCTCAATGCCGGCGAGGAAGTGTTCTGCGAAGTGCCTGCACTGGCGCCGGGCATGACCCTGTCGGTGTTCCTCGAGCGTCGCCGCGAGCAGGCCGACGGCGCGCCGTTGATGACCGACGTGCAAGTGGCGGTCAAACGCAGCCTTAATCCCAACGGGCTTGATCTGAAGCTGCTGGAAGAGGAAATCCGCACCGATCCGCAGATCACCGCCGTGTTGATCGCCGCAGCCAACAGCGCCGCTCAGCATCACGGTGCAGCGGTGCAGACCTTGGCTCAGGCGCTACACCGGTTGGGCACCGGGCAAAGCATGAACCTGATCCTCGGCCTGGCCCTCAAGCGCAGCGCCAGACTCAGCGATCCATGCCTGGCGGACTACGCGGAGCGCTATTGGGGCCTGTCACTGCACACCGCCGAATACGCGCGAACCCTGGCGCGCCTGCTCGATCTGGATCAGGAGCGCTGCTACTGCGCCGGGATGCTCCATCGTCTTGGCGATCTGGCGTTACTGCGTTGTTTGCAAGAGTGGAAGCAGGCCGGCGGCGAGCTGGATGAACTGGAGGAAGTCGGCGATGCGCTGGCGGAATTCGGCGCGGCCTACGGCTCGGCGTTGCGGACCCGCTGGCGCCTGCCGCTGGAGTTGCGCGAGTTGATTGCCTCGGCCTATCAGCTCGGAGGTGGAGTGTATTCCCGCGAAGCGCTGGTGATGAACATGGCGGCGCAGATGGCGCGGCTGACCGAGCACGAGGGCATCGAGGAGCTGGCGAAGAGCCGCACGGCGCGTTTGCTCAAGATCGGCTTGCCGGAGCTGATGCGGATGCGCAAATAGCGCTTGCCCCGCATCAGCGCGGTGCTCAGGCGGAAATGATCCGGTTCTTGCCCTGACGCTTGGCCTCGTACATCGCCGCATCGGCCCGGGCGAACAGGTTGTCGAGGCTTTCGTCTTCCGGGGTGAGGCTGGTCAGGCCCTGGCTGACGGTGATGCCGAACGTCTGTTCACCATGGCTGAAGCTCAGGCGCTGGATTTCCTGCTGCAACCGTTCGGCCACTTGCATGGCCATGTCCGGTGCGCAGCCCGGAAAAACCGCAGCAAATTCCTCACCGCCAATCCGTCCGAACAGGTCTCCCCGACGCAACGAGGCGCGGCCACTTTCGGCGATTCGTTGCAGCACGTTGTCGCCTTCCGGGTGGCCGTAGGTATCGTTGATCACTTTGAAGTCATCGATGTCCAGCAGCAGAAACGCCAGTGGCGCACCCTGCCGGCGGGCTTCTTCAAACTCGCGGTTGGCGCATTCGAAGAAGTGCCGACGGTTGCTGCTCTGGGTCAGCACGTCGGTGGTGGCCAGGCGTTGCAGCTCGGTTTCCATCTGTTTCTTTTCGGTGATGTCCTCGGCGATGCCGACGATGATCACCGGTTGTCCCGGTTCTTCCTGGCGGTTGATGAAGCACTTGTCGCTGATCCAGCGTACCTGGCCGTCGGCGTCGATGATCCGGTATTCGCGATCTTCCACGGCGCCTTTGTGCAGCACTTCGGCGAGGCTGCGTTCGGCGTATTCAAGGTCCTCGGGGTAGATGCTGTCGCGCCACTGGTTGTAGTCGGCGAGCAGCAGGGCCGCCGAGCGGCCGAAAATCCGTTCATAGGCGGGGCTGACGTACAGCACCTGACGGGTTTCCCAGTTGAATGCCCACAGAATGGCATTGACGCTGACCAGCAGCGAGCTGAACAGCTGTTCGCGTTCGCTCAGGCGCGCCACTTCGCCCTGGGCGTGCATCAGCGCCATCAGGGTTTGTGCGGCTTCGGGCCACTGGGGAAGGGATGAGTCTTTTTGATTGTTGTTGACCATCGACACGGATCTCAAAGGGCGTGCCGATCAGTCGACAACGGCCACGGGACAGCCCGCCGGGGGTGGCGAAGTGTCTTTGAGATAGGGGATCGGGGGTGAAGTTCCGAAGGGTGCGCCCGGGAGCCGGGCGCACCGATCAACGGCATCAGACGGCGGCAGGGCGCAGCGAGTAGGTTTTCAACTGGTCGGCAAATTCGCGCAGGGACTGGATGCCACTGGCCTCGGCCTCGTGTACCCATTCCTTGATGGCCGCGAGCATGTCGTGGCCATTTGCGCTGGTCTTGACCCAGATCTGCTGCAGTGCCAGGCGTTTCTCGTAAATTACCTTCAGCGCCTGGCTGTGCTCGAGCATGTTCTGGATCCGCGCGTGGTGGCGATCTTCCAACAGGCTGGTTTCACGGGAGAGCAGACGCTTGGCGCGGTGGAACTGATGGCGTACCGAATGATCGACCTTGTCCAGCTCCTGCTTGACCAGCGGCCCGATCACCAGCTTGCGGTACTGGGCCATGATCTGGAAGCGGTTGTTGAGGATCGCCATGGCGGTGTCCATGTCCAGGCTGCCCTTGCCTTCGACGCGATGGGCGATCGGCGCAACGCGCTGCACCTTGGCCAGGCGCAGGAAGCTGAAGACCTGGATCCAGGCCCAGCCGAGGTCGAATTCCCACTTCTTGACCGACAGTTTGGCCGAGTTGGGGTAGGTGTGATGGTTGTTGTGCAGCTCTTCGCCGCCGATCAGGATGCCCCATGGCACCAGATTGGTCGCCGCGTCGCGGCATTCGAAGTTGCGGTAGCCGATGGCATGGCCGAGGCCGTTGACCACGCCGGCCGCCCAGACCGGGATCCACATCATCTGGATCGCCCAGATGGTGATGCCGATGGTGCCGAACAGCATCAGGTCGACGACCGCCATGATCGCTACGCCCAACAGTCGGTAGCGGCTGTAGAGGTTGCGCTCGATCCAGTCTTCGGGGCAGTTCTTGCCATAGATGCGCAGGGTCTCGGCGTTCTGCGCTTCCTCGCGGTAGAGCTCGGCGCCTTTGCGCAGCACTGTCGACAAGCCCTTGACGACCGGGCTGTGCGGGTCATCGGCGGTTTCGCATTTGGCGTGGTGTTTGCGGTGGATGGCCGTCCACTCGCGGGTGTTCTGCGCCGTGGTCAGCCACAGCCAGAAACGGAAGAAATGCTTCAGGCCGGCATTCAGCTCCAGGGAGCGATGGGCCGAGTAGCGGTGCAAGTAGACCGTGACGGCAACGATCGTCACGTGGGTCATCACCAGAGTGACGGCGACCAGTGACCAGGCCGACAAGCCAAGAAAACCTTCGTACCACATAGGCTATAGGGCCCTCGATAAAGAAAAAACAGCCGTTGCATTATCACCAAGCACACAGATAAAACCAGTCGCCCTTTCAGATAAGAGATGGCTGGATGTTTCTTGACCTATAATCCCGACATTTTTGTAAGGACATGGACGGCCGAATGTCTGCCACATACCGCGATGCTTTGCGTGCAGCGCTGCTTTACCTGGTCCTTGCCGTTGTCTGGCTGCAAGGTACTGGTCATTTATTGAACAGTTTCTTCGATAGCTCTGATGAGTTGCTGCGTTGGCAACTGATCAACGGCTATGCCTTTGTGGTGTTCAGTGCCGGATTGATCTTTCTTGCCCGGGCGCGCCTGTTCGAATGCCTGGGCATCGGTGCCCGGTTGCGCGAGCGCCAGGCGGATCGCGAACGCTTGCGTCAGGCCGCTGCGGTGTTCGACTGTACCCGCGAAGGCGTGCTGGTCACGGACCGGCAGGGGCTGATCGTGCACGTCAATCGCGCCTTCATGGAAATCACCGGTTATCAGCGCGATGAAGTGCTCGGCCAGCAGCCCAGCCTGTTCAAGTCCGGGCACCACCCTCCGGGGTTCTATCAGGCGATGTTCGCCACATTGCAGGCGCAGGATGAATGGAGCGGCGAGATCTGGAACCGTCGTAAAAGCGGCGAGATTTACCCGCAGTGGCAGACGATCCGAGTCATACGTGACGAGGATGGTCGACTCAGCCATTACGTCGCGGTGTTTTCCGACATCAGCGCGATCAAGGATTCCGAGCACGAACTCAAGCACCTGGCCCACCACGATCCGCTGACCGACCTGCCCAACCGGTTGCTGTTCAGCGATCGCGCCGAACAGGCGCTGGCATCGGCGCAGACCCACAAGCGCGGTTGCGCGCTGCTGATGATCGACCTCGATCACTTCAAACTGATCAACGACAGCCTCGGCCACAACATCGGTGACCGTTTGCTCAAGGCGGTCGCTGCGCGTTTGCAGGCGTTGTTCGGGCCGGGCATCACCCTGGCGCGGCTGGGCGGCGACGAGTTCGCGGTCCTGCTGGAAAGTTGTCCACAGCCTGCGCAGGCGGCGGCGCTGGCTCAGCGCATTCTCGATGCGCTCAAAGAGCCGTTCTGTCTCGACGGCCATGAACTGTTCATCAACGCCAGCCTCGGCATCAGCCTGTTTCCCAGCGATGCGTTGAGCGCCGAACAACTGTTGCGCAACGCCGATGCGGCGTTGTTCAAGGCCAAGAGCAGTGGTCGTAATGGCTATGCGCTGTACACCGAAGAGCTCACGGCCCACGCCCAGCAACGGGTCGAGATCGCCTTCGAGTTGCGCCGCGCACTGGAGCAGCAGGAACTGCGGGTCTACTACCAACCCGTGCATGACCTGAAAACCAGTCGCCTGATCGGCGTCGAGGCACTGGTGCGCTGGGAACACCCGCAACGGGGTCTGGTGTCGCCGGCTGAGTTCATTCCGATTGCCGAGCGCACCGGGCTGATTTCGGAAATCGACGCCTGGGTCATGCAGCAGGCCTGCCGACAGATGTGCCAATGGCAGCAGGCCGGGGTGGTGCTGTCGTTTGTCGCGGTGAACGTGTCGTCACGACTGTTCGCCCGCCGCGAGTTGTATCAACAGGTGGCGCAAGTGCTGCACGAAACCGGTCTGGACCCGGCCTATCTGGAACTGGAAGTCACCGAAAGCGCGGTCATGGATGATCCGGAAGTCGCGCTGGAACAGATGCATCGTTTGCGCGAACTGGGCATTCGTCTGGCCATCGATGACTTCGGCACCGGTTATTCGTCGCTGCTGCGGCTCAAGCGCCTGCCGGTGCAGAAGCTCAAGATCGATCAGGGCTTCGTCGCCGGCCTGCCGTGGGACGAGGACGACGCGGCGATCGTGCGGGTGATTATTGCCCTGGCCCGCAGCATGGGCATGCAGGTGCACGCCGAGGGCATCGAGCAGGCCGAGCAGGCGGCGTTCCTGCTGGAGCAGGCGTGCGATCTGGGGCAGGGCTACTGGTTCGGGCGGCCGGTGCCTGAAGCGCAGATCGACTGGGCCAGAGCGCCGGCAATCGGCTGAGGGATGTGCACAGCGGGTTTGCAAACGGACAAATCCGCCGCAAACCCTTGCTGCATCACATAATGTTTTCCAGTTATATAAACATTCTTAAATAGTCTTTTTAAGAATATCTGCGCCTCTCTTATATTGCTCCCACGCCGAACGCAGTGCCGCCCACTGCCAGGCATATCCCATACAAAGGAGCAGCACCATGAGCGCATCCCTGCGTAGCGTTGACGGTCAGGACGAAACCACCATCTTGCGCGAAATCCAGAGCGCCTTGCGCGATCTGCGTTTCGGCGCGGTGGAAATCACTGTGCACAACGCCCAAGTGGTCCAGATCGAACGCAAAGAGAAATTCCGTTTGCAGCAGCCGGGTAACAAACCGGCCTGATTCGTAGTCTGCGGCAGCTCCTGCGGGGAGCTGTTGGCAGAAGCTGCCACAGGCTGCGGTCGTTGAATGAGCACCCCGATTCCAGCAATACATAAGAAAAAGCCACCACCAAGAATTCCAGGAGCTTTCACCATGTCGTCGATTCGCCGTTACGCTTTGGCCGCTCTGGCCAGCGCTGTGTTTGCCGGTTCCGCGGTTGCCAAGGATTACGAACTGCTCAACGTTTCGTATGACCCGACCCGCGAGCTGTATCAGGATTACAACGCCGAATTCGTGAAGTACTGGCAAGCCGAGCATGCCGGCGACACCGTGAAAATCCAGCAATCCCACGGCGGTTCGGGCAAGCAGGGCCGTGCGGTGATCGACGGTCTGCGCGCCGACGTCGTGACCCTGGCCCTGGCCGGCGACATCGACGAAATCGCCAAGCTCGGCAAGACCCTGCCGGCCGACTGGCAGAAGCGTCTGCCGGACGCCAGCACCCCGTACACCTCGACCATCGTGTTCCTGGTGCGCAAGGGCAACCCGAAAGGCATCAAGGACTGGGGCGATCTGATCAAGAACGACGTCTCGGTGATCACACCGAACCCGAAAACCTCCGGCGGTGCACGCTGGAACTTCCTCGCGGCGTGGGCCTACGGCCTGAAAGCCAACGGCGGCAACGAGGCGAAAGCCAAAGAATACGTACAAACCCTGTTCAAGCACGTTCCGGTTCTGGACACCGGCGCCCGTGGCTCGACCATCACCTTCGTCAACAACGGTCAGGGTGACGTGTTGCTGGCCTGGGAAAACGAAGCCTTCCTGGCGCTGAAAGAAGACGGCGGCAAGGACAAGTTCGACATCGTCGTGCCGTCGCTGTCGATCCTCGCCGAACCACCGGTGGCCGTGGTCGACAAAAACGCCGAGAAGAAGGGCAACGAGCAGATCGCCGAAGCCTACCTCAAGCACCTGTACAGCCCGGCCGGCCAGGAAATCGCGGCGAAGAATTTCTACCGCCCGCGTGACAAGGACGTGGCAGCCAAGTACGCCCAGCAGTTCCCGAAACTGGAACTGGTGACCATCGACAAAGACTTCGGCGGCTGGAAAACCGCACAGCCGAAATTCTTCAACGACGGTGGCGTGTTCGACCAGATCTATCAGGCGCAGTAATCTCAAATGAAACGAGCCTGATGCACAGGCACGAAACCATGTGGGAGCGGGCTTGCTCGCGAAGACGGTGTGTCAGACGACGTAAATGTTGAATGATAGGGCCCATTCGCGAGCAAGCCCGCTCCCACATTGATGCGTTTTTAACCAAGGACTTTTATGTCGCGTCGTATCTCCCCCGTCATACCCGGCTTCGGGCTGACGCTGGGCTACACCTTGGTGTACCTCAGCCTGATTGTGCTTATCCCGCTGGCGGCGATGTTCGTCCACGCCGCCCAACTCACCTGGGATCAGTTCTGGACGATCATCTCCGCGCCCCGCGTTCTCGCCGCATTGAAGCTGAGCTTCGGCACCGCACTGTGCGCTGCGATCATCAACGGCATCATCGGCACGTTGCTGGCCTGGGTGCTGGTGCGCTACACGTTCCCGGGGCGCAAGGTGATCGACGCGATGATCGATCTGCCGTTCGCCCTGCCGACCGCCGTGGCCGGTATCGCGCTGACCGCGCTGTACACGCCGACCGGGCTGGTCGGGCAGTTCGCCGCCGACCTCGGTTTCAAGATCGCCTACACCCCGCTCGGGATCACCCTGGCGCTGACCTTTGTGACCCTGCCGTTCGTGGTGCGCACGGTGCAGCCGGTGCTGGCCGACATCCCGCGTGAGGTCGAAGAAGCGGCGGCGTGCCTTGGTGCCAAACCGTTGCAGGTGTTCCGCCACATTCTGCTGCCGGCGCTGTTGCCGGCGTGGCTGACCGGTTTTGCCCTGGCATTTGCCCGGGGCGTCGGCGAGTACGGTTCGGTGATTTTCATCGCCGGCAACATGCCGATGAAAACCGAGATCCTGCCGCTGCTGATCATGGTCAAGCTCGACCAGTACGATTACACCGGCGCTACCTCCATCGGCGTGTTGATGCTGGTGGTTTCCTTCGTCCTGTTGCTGCTGATCAACTTGCTGCAGCGGCGCATCGAAACCCCATAAGGAGGCGCGAACCATGTCCCAATCGTCTATTGCGGCCGCTTCCTCGGCCAACGCTGCCCGCCGTGGCAGCGCCACGTCGCGCAGAGTTCTGATCGGCCTCGGCTGGCTGATTTTCTTCCTGTTTCTGGTGCTGCCGCTGTTCATCGTGGTGTCGCAGGGTTTGAAGAACGGCCTCGGTGCGTTCTTCACCGCGATCTTTGAGCCGGATGCCTTGTCGGCCCTGAAACTCACGGTGATCGCCGTGCTGATTTCGGTGCCGCTGAACCTGGTGTTCGGTGTCAGCGCCGCGTGGTGCGTGAGCAAATACTCGTTCCGTGGCAAGAGTATGCTGGTGACGCTGATCGACCTGCCGTTCTCGGTGTCGCCGGTGATCGCAGGGCTGGTCTACGTGTTGATGTTCGGCGCCCAGGGCCTGTTCGGGCCGTGGTTGCAGGATCACGACATCCAGATCGTTTTCGCCCTGCCAGGCATCGTGCTGGCGACGATTTTCGTCACCGTGCCGTTCGTGGCCCGTGAGCTGATCCCGCTGATGCAGGAGCAAGGCACTCAGGAAGAGGAAGCCGCACGCCTGCTCGGCGCCAATGGCTGGCAGATGTTCTGGCACGTGACTGTCCCCAACATCAAATGGGGCCTGATCTATGGCGTGGTGCTCTGTACTGCGCGGGCCATGGGTGAGTTCGGTGCGGTGTCGGTGGTTTCCGGGCACATTCGCGGGGTGACCAACACCTTGCCGCTGCACGTCGAGATCCTCTACAACGAATACAACCACGTGGCCGCGTTCGCCGTGGCGAGCCTGTTGCTGATCCTGGCGCTCTTCATCCTGCTGGCCAAGCAGTGGAGCGAAAACCGTATCAACCGCCTGCGCGCCAGCGCCGCGGAGGAATAATTCATGTCGATCGAAGTGCGTAACGTCAGCAAGAATTTCAATGCGTTCAAGGCGCTGGACAACATCAGCCTGGATATCCACAGCGGCGAGCTGGTAGCGCTGCTCGGCCCGTCGGGCTGCGGCAAGACCACGTTGCTGCGCATTATTGCCGGTCTGGAAACTCCGGATAACGGCAACATCGTGTTCCACGGAGAAGACGTGTCGGGCCACGACGTGCGGGATCGCAACGTCGGTTTCGTGTTCCAGCACTACGCCCTGTTCCGCCACATGACGGTGTTCGACAACGTCGCGTTCGGCTTGCGCATGAAGCCGAAAAACCAGCGCCCGAGCGAAAGCCAGATCGCGACCAAGGTTCACGAGCTGCTTAACATGGTGCAACTGGACTGGCTGTCGGATCGTTACCCGGAGCAACTATCCGGTGGTCAGCGTCAGCGTATCGCTCTGGCCCGTGCGCTGGCGGTAGAGCCGAAAGTGCTGCTGCTCGACGAGCCGTTCGGCGCCCTCGACGCCAAGGTGCGTAAAGAGCTGCGCCGCTGGCTGGCGCGCCTGCACGAAGACATCAACCTGACCTCGGTGTTTGTGACCCACGACCAGGAAGAGGCGATGGAAGTGGCTGACCGCATCGTGGTGATGAACAAGGGCGTGATCGAACAGATCGGCTCACCGGGCGACGTCTACGAAAACCCGGCCAGCGATTTCGTCTATCACTTCCTCGGCGACTCGAACCGTCTGCATCTGGGTGACGACAACCACGTGCTGTTCCGCCCGCACGAAGTGTCGCTGTCGCGGCATGAACTGGAGGATCACCACGCTGCTGAAGTTCGCGATATCCGGCCGCTGGGCGCGACCACGCGGGTGACGTTGAAGGTTGAAGGCCAGACTGACCTGATCGAGGCGGAAGTGGTGAAAGACCACGACAGCCTGACCGGTTTGGCCAAGGGTGAGACGTTGTTCTTCAAGCCGAAGGTCTGGCAGAAAGTCGCCGGCCTTTAAAATCAAAAGCTTCGTCGGATCGCCGCCCGGAGCAAGCCCGCTCCCACATTTGGAACGCATTCCATTGTGGGAGCGGGCTTGCTCGCGAATGCTTTTTAGACAGCCGCACGATTCGGATTGACCCGCACCACGCCCGCACGCGCCTCGATCTGCTCTTTCAGCTCATGCCGCATCCCGAGCATGAACGCCAGTTCGGCCACCACAAACAGCGGACCGACAATCAGCCCGCTCAAGTCATCGACGAACGCCGGTTTGCGCCCTTCATAGTGGTGCCCGACAAACTGGATCGCCCAACCAATCACAAACATCGCCAGACCTGCACTCAGCCAGACCATGGTGCTCTGCTGCGCCAGGACATGCCCGGCCCACACCGACAACCCCATCAACACGGTCATCAAAACCCCGAGCTTCAGTTCCAGACGCAGGTAAAACCACGCCGAAGCAAGGGCGGCAATCACCGCCGGGGAAATCCACAACCCGCCCATCGACCACTCCGGCCGCGACAACAGCACGGCCACCGCCACCACAATCAGCGGAATCCCGATAAAGTGGCTGGCGATGTTGCGCGGGTCGCGGTGGTAAGCGGCGTATTGACTCAAATGATCGACGAGGCTTTTCATTGTTGTTCCTCCTGTAGGGTGATCGAATCATGCCCCGGGTAAACGGTTCGCTCTGTCAGGCAGGCGACAATCTTTAGGAGAACGCATGGATAAGGTCTGGCGCGGGCGCCTGCTGGCCGGGCAATGGTTCAGTCATCTGCCTTCGTCCTTTCAGGATAGTCTGCTGGTGGCGGCCCGGGAGCGACGGCTGGCGGCGGGGCAGCGGCTGTTCCAGCGCGGCGATGCGCCGTGCGGCTTGTACGCGGTGCTCGACGGCGCAGTACGCATCGGCGCGGTCAGCGAGCAGGGCAAGGAGGCGTTGTTGAGCCTGGTGGAGGCGCCGCACTGGTTCGGCGAAATCTGCCTGTTCGACGGCCAGCCCCGTACCCACGATGCCTACGCGGTCGGGCCTTGCACCCTGCTGAACATTCCCCAGGCCACGCTGCTGAAACTGCTCGACGAACATCCCGTCTACTGGCGGCACCTGGCTCTGTTGATGAGCCACAAACTGCGTCTGACCTTCATCAATCTTGAACAGCTGAGCCTGTTGCCGGCCCCGGCGCGTCTGGCCCATCGTCTGTTGATGATTGCCGAAGGCTACGGCGAACTTGACCCGCCACGCCGGGTGCTGCAACTGCCTCAGGAACAACTGGCGTCGATGCTGTCGCTGTCGCGGCAGACCACCAACCAGATCCTCAAGGAGTTGCAAGGACAGGGGATTATCGGCTTGAGTTACGGCGAAATCGAAATCCTCGACGCCGCGCGATTGCGCGCGCTTGCGACCCTCTGAAGAACACGTGTTCCCCTGTGGGAGCGGGCTTGCCCGCGAAGGCTGTGTATCAGCTGATACATCATGAACTGACACACCGCC